>DASSCU010000004.1 GCA_035697485.1 Actinomycetota bacterium | reverse complement strand
CCCGACCAGCGCGTACACGAGCTGCCCGTACACGCCGTGCACGAGCTGCCCGCGCGTGACCATCCCTGCCCGGTATATCGGTCGAGACAGGGTGCGAGGACGAGCGCGAGATGATCGTCTTTTCGAGGTCGAAGAACGCGGCTTCCACGCCCTCATGGTAGGGGCGGTGGGTGCCGTGACCGGGCAACGGAAGGGCCCGGCGGGCGATCGCCGGGCCCTTCCCGAGTTGGATGTCCTCGGTGCTAGAAGGTCGCGCTCCCCACGCACACCTCGTCCGTCGACAGGTTCCGCGCCCGTCCGCGGAAGACGTCCGAGCCGGACGTGTCGTTCTCGACGATCCGGACCTCGAACGACCCGCTCGCGCCCCGCGTCGTGCGTGTGCCTCGGAACGCGAGGTCGCCGTCGTGGCGGATCTTGACCCGCCAGCGGTCGCCCGAGACGTTCTGGTCCACCTCGAACTCGACCTCGAGGCCACCGTCCTCCGGTGAGACCTTCAACTTCCAGTCGCTCGCACCGCCACACGACCCTTCCCGGATCACGTCGTTCTGGCCCGCCGACGCGATGCCCGCGGGCACCAGGAGCACGAACGCGGTCGCGAGCGCAAACACGATCTTCTTCATGCCGACCTCCTCGATCCTCGGATGCATCGAGGCTAGAGAAGAGGGATCTAAGGGCAAGCAAAGGCGAGTCGCTCGCTCGGTAAAGGTTCACCGCTATCCGCCCGAGCGGAGGCATCAGGGCGCCTGGTGGGCCCCCCGGTCTTCAAGACCGGTGTGGGGCGAAAGCTCCCAGGCCGCCTTCTTGTGGATCGTGATCGTCCGGGTCTCGGTCTTCACGATCGGCTTGGCGGGGTCTGTGCTCGCCGCAACGAGCGGGCTGGTGGATCCGGATGCCGTATCCGGCGACGCCAGAGATCAGCGCACCGGTGACTCCCCCCGCCGATAGCGATCGCGGATCGCTTGTTCATGACCGTTCCTTTCGCCGTCCTCACACGCGAGCTACCACCGCGAGGTTAGCGGTTGGTGACGTCCCGGTTTGACAGAGGCGAATCTCGAGTTCATCTCCCGCCACCAACGCACCTCGCCGAACACGACGAGATGAAGAACGGCGATCGAGCGGTGAGAACTCGGAACACCCGACGTGGCGCGACAGGATCGCAGCAATCGGAGGGAGCGACTGTGCGAATTGATGGAACCCGACGGCAAGGGGGTGCTTAGGGCCGCAGGTCCCGTTCGGAGGTGGGAGCGAGTCCCGTGCCCTTCGGAGATGCCAGCCGCCAGACCGCCTCGATCAGCAGGGCGGTCTCGGGGTGGCGCCGAAGACGGAGCAACCGCCCCGGCATCTCCTCACCCGGGCGCGAACCGAGGGCGAGGACAGGATGACCCGACCCCAGGTACATCTCGAGCAGTTCCTCGGCGGGCGTGCCCATCACGACCATCTCGCTGTCCAGGCTCATGTCCAGAACGACGACGGCCTCCTCGGTCGCGAGGGGACACGTGCCGCTCCGCGAGCCGATGCACGTGTAGTCGGGCTCGGTAGGGCCCGAGCACAGCAGGACCTGGAAGCCATCGCCCTCGAGGGCCGCGGCCAGGCGCTCGCGCTCGGTGGGAACCGACTCTACGACCAGGACGCTCCTCGTGTATCGATCCATGAGCGACAGCATCGCCAGACGATCCACGGGCGTCGACTGCCGAGGGTCCCCTGCTCGACGGGGCGAAGGTCCCTGGGGGTGTGCCTGAAGGGCACACAAGTTCCAGATCCATCTCAAGCGCCAAGCTGGTACTCGTTGGATAGGCCCACCCAGCACGTCCCGCCTGCGGACGCGGAGGCCGTCGGCCGGCGAAGAAAAGGGGACCGGGAAGCGGATCCGGCGTCTTCAGATCGAGGCCTCGATGAGGGCCCTTGGGCGTTGTAGTGAGTCGCATAGGTTCGACCGCCGGATGGCGGGGTCAGTCGGTCTGTGTTGACGCCAGCAAGCACGAGCAGCCACGAGATCAGCGGGGAGTTCCACATGTCGCCGGTGCTCAGCTCGTCCCGGCCCCATACGGGGGTTGGGACAGAGGCACCAGATCAAGAACCTGTTGAGCACGAGCGAGGTCGTCCCGCCACGGACATGGCCCCGACCGCCTCATTCTTGTCAGGGATGGACCTTCGCCCATCGGACGCCGTCCTCGGCGATTACGATCCGCACGGGATCTCCACCATCAGGACCATCGGTCCGCCCTGGGGCGAGAGCAGGTGCAGTTCGCCGTCGAGCGCGCCCACGCGGTCGCGAAGACCAGCCAGGCCCTAGCCCTCCACGAGTGATGCCGTCGTCCTCCACCTTCACGACTAGGCGCTCGCCGTTCCGGCGGACGGTGACGTCCGCACTCGTCGCCTTCGCATGCTTGGCGAAGTTGGCGAGCGCCTCACCGACGACGAAGTAGGCAGCCGCCTCGACCGAGGCCCGGTGGACGTTCGTCGACGTGGACGTCCGCCGGCACCCGGGGAACGCACCGCGAGCGCCGACATGCGGCGCCGACCCCCCGGTCGGTGAGCACGGCCGGGTGGATCCCGCGGGCGAGGTCGCGCACCTCGGTGATCGCGCGCTTGGCATCGCCGAGCGTCGTCAGGACGAGACTGGGGTGATCGCAAGGACGGCGGCCGCCTCGTGTCGACGTTCCGGATGGAACAGGCCCTGGAGCGCGCGGATCGGCCTGATGAAGAGCAGGTCGAACCGGTACTTGCGCGCGATGAGTCGCTTGACGTGCTCCTCCTCGGTCGACGGCAGGATCTCGGCCCGGGCCGTCATCGGCTCACCACGGAGCCGACCGCGGGCCGAGCACGCGGCAATGCTCACGAACGGGTTCCGGCGGATCCGCCTGACCTTGCCGGATCCGAGCGCCGTCATGACGAAGAGCCGGTCACTCTCCGTGGCGAACCACACAGGGGTCGCGACACCCGAGCCGTCGCGGCGGAAACTCGTGATGCTCAGGTACTTGCCCGGGATCCGCGCGACGTCGGCCGCCGCTGGCGCGGCGGCTCGATCCGGCGCGATCTCCCTCTCGGGGCTGCGAACAGACATCGTGCTCACCTCCCGACCGACCGGGACCGCCGATCGGTCACCCCTCATCGTCGGCGAGCGCCGCCGCCGCGACCTGGGCCGGGCGACTCGGTTCCGATAGGCCAACCGGCCCGGTCGGACGGCTGCTCCACTGCGACCGAAAGCCCGGCCGCCGTCTCGCGGGTGGGGCAGCCGGGCTCAAGACGAACCAGATGCCAGCGCCGAGATGCGATTGAGCGCCGTTGCGACCTCCTCCGGTGCCGAGCGCATCGGCCAGTGACTGGTCGCCAGCGCCACCAACGACCACTGGGGCCCGCGGAGCTCAGCCAACCACGCGTGCCCGCTCGGGATGGGAGCTCTGGCGGACCCGTCGGTTCGACTTCGTGATCGCGATCTCCACGACCGTCTGGGCGGTCGCGATCGGCCTCCTCCGGGGCGGACCCATACCCTTGAGTTGCCATGACGGTTGTCGGGGTCATGGAATACCTACATGGCCGCCGTGTCGGCGGCCAGTCATAGGGTGCAACAGGGTCAGACCCTTCGCAGAAGGAGGCGACGGCCGACGCTCTCGTCGGTAAGTCGTAGGGGAAGGGGCCGCCGAGCCCGCCCGAAGTCAGGACTCCACTACAACGCCGGCTCGCCGTGCGGCGAGGGCTCCCCGTGCGTCCCCAGTCGCGTTCTCGGGACTCAAAGTGCGCCCAAGGGTTCGGCAAATGACCCTCCCGTGTAGGGGCGTTCGCCCTCCGGGGGGGACGAACCCCCCTTCTACCGTTGGGTTGTCCAGATGTCTATCGCTGGGAGAGGGGCTGGGGGGAATGGATACGAAGGTCCGTCACAACGGCTCGTCGACAACGACTGTCACGCTGCCTGAACCGGAGCACGGAAGGGCGCGGAACATCCACGAGGTGGTCGCGGGTGCGCTCCTGAGCATCACAGGCATCGGGATGATCCTGTCGATCATCACGAACGAAGCGCTGTATCCGGCGGCCCGGCACTACAGCACGTTCGCCAACACGATCCGTGACCTGGGTGGGACGGTGCCGCCGAACAGCTACATGGTCCAGCCGAACCGGTTGATCTTCATCATCTCGATGGCCATCTCGGGTGTGCTGGTTCTGGTCGCTACGTACCTGCTCTGGCGCGTCCTCGAGCGGCGTAGGTTCCTCGTCGCACTCGGCATCTTCGGCGTCGGGATCGTCGGCATCGCTGTGTTCCCGGGGAACGTCGCGACCTACCACCCGCTCTTCTCACTCCTGTGCTTCGTCGCAGGCTCGGTTGCGGCCATCCTCTCGCGG
>DASSCU010000003.1 GCA_035697485.1 Actinomycetota bacterium | reverse complement strand
TGGGGCAGGTTGCCCACGTGTTACGCACCCGTTCGCCACTGATCCCCGGGCCGAAGCCCGGTTCACCGTTCGACTTGCATGTGTTAAGCACGCCGCCAGCGTTCGTCCTGAGCCAGGATCAAACTCTCCGTAGAGATAGTGAACATCCCGGGCCCGAGGGCCCGTGGTTTGCTATCTGTTGTTGGAGTTCGGCCGGTCCGAGCAGGCACTGCCCGTGTGACCGGCCTTTCGTGATCTGGCTCCGCCCGATCGAGACCGGACGGATCCAGTACAGCCGTCAGGAACCTGGATGGACACGGCGAACCGCGCCATCCGCCTGACGGGTAAAGGCACTGGCTTCTGTCACACTGTTCAGTTCTCAAGGTGCGAGAGACGGCACGTCGGCCAACTCGAGCGTAGCAGAACCACGCAGAGGGGCTTGGCACCGACCGCTTACTGTAGCAGTCAGGTCCGAACCGTCAACCCGACGTCAGACGAGCCGGACGAAGCGACGCCTTCCGACCGCCAACACCTTGCCGCGCAACGACTCCGGCTGATACTCGGCGTCGGGATCGTCGAGCGGCTCACCGTCGAGCCGGACGCCTCCCCCCCGGACGGCCCTGCGCGCCTCTCCGTTGGATGCGGCCAACCCCGTCGCGACGAGGAGCCGGGGGAGCCACACGCGGCCATCCCTGAGCGCCTCGCCGGGGACGGGCATCTCTGGCACCTCGGCGGGCAACTGGTGCTGCTTGTGGACGATGTCGAACCGGGCCTCTGCTCGCGACCCGGCACCCTCGCCGTGGTACAGGTCGACTACGAGTCGCGCCATGCGGCGCTTCTGGTCGTTGGGGTGCAGCGACCCGACGGCCAGTCCTCGCTCGACCTCGTCGGCGTCGGGTGACGATATCGGCGTACACAGGCGCAGATACTTCACGATCAGATGGTCCGGGATCGACATCAGCTTGCCGAACTGCTCGTCGGGCGCCTCGTCGATCCCCACGTAGTTGCCCAGGGACTGGCTCATCTTCTGCACCCCGTCGAGCCCCTCGAGGAGCGGCATCGTGAGCGCGAGCTGCGGCTCTTGCCCGTGGTCACGCTGGAGGTCGCGACCGACCAAGAGGTTGAAGAGCTGGTCGGTGCCACCGAGCTCCACGTCGGCGTGGACCGCGACGGAGTCGTAGCCCTGCAGCAGCGGGTACATGAACTCCATCAGGGAGATCGGCTTGCCCTCAGCATGTCGCGTCGCGAAGTCGTCGCGCTCGAGCATCCGAGCCACGGTGATCGAGGAGGTGAGGCCAAGCACGTCGTCCATGCCCATGGGCTCGAGCCATTCGGAGTTGCGCCGGACTTCGAGCCGGTCCTCGGAGAGCACCTTCCGGAATTGTCCGAGCAGCCGCTCGGCGTACCCGTCGACCTCTTCCTTCGACAACCGGCGACGGGTCTCAGCCTTGGCCGACGGATCGCCGACCCGCGCCGTGTAGTCGCCCACGATCAGCACGGCCGTGTGTCCGGCGTCCTGGAACTGGCGCAGCTTGCGGAGCACGACCGCCCATCCGAGCGTGACCGCGGGGGCGGTGGGGTCGAGCCCCAGCTTGACCCGGAGCGGTCTGCCGAGAGCGAGCTTGTCGCGGAGCGCCCCCGGCGGCACGACGTCGGCCGCATCGGCGGCGAGCACGCCCAGATCGTCGGGGTCTCGGGGAGCCATTCCGCGCCGGATGCTACCAGTGGCGATGCCGGCGGCCTCCACGGTTGCCCCCCGTCCCCGGTTTACACTCGCCCGGCGATGCGCCACCGCCGAGGCTTCCCCCTGTTCGGCTCGATGCTGCTGCTCGCGGTCACCGCGACGGCGTGTGACCTGCCGAGCATCGACGAATACGATCCACTGCCACTCGCGCAGACCTCGTTCCTGTATGCCGCCGACGGTTCGCTGATCACCGAGCTGCACGCGGCCGAGAACCGGGTCGTCCTGCGCCAGCGCGAGATGTCCCCCTTCGTCCGGGACGCCGCGGTCGCCATCGAGGATCGCCGGTTCTTCGCCCATCACGGCGTCGACGTGCGCGCGATCGCCCGGGCGGCGGTCGTCAACGCGAACGAGGGGGAGGTCACCGAGGGCGGCTCCACGATTACCCAGCAGCTGGTGAAGAACCTCTACGTCGGCAACGCCGACACGCTCCGGCGCAAGCTCGACGAGGCATCGCTCGCCTGGCAGCTGGAAGATCGCCTCTCGAAGGATCAGATCCTCACGAAGTACCTGAACACGGTCTATCTCGGGGAAGGCGCGTACGGCGTGCAATCCGCGGCCCAGACCTACTTCTCGATCGACGCCCGCGAGCTGAGCCTCGGACAGTCCGCACTGCTCGCCGGCCTGATCGCGGCGCCGAACCACTTCGATCCGTTCGTGCACCCGGAGAGCGCGTACGGCCGGCGAAACGTCGTGCTGCGGCTGATGCGCGACCAGCACCTGATCGAGTTTGCGCAGTACCGCGCCGCGGTCCGCGAGCCGATCGTCCTGCATCGTGGCGAGCCGACCGATCGCTACCGGTTCCCCTATTTCGTCGACTACTTCAAGGAATGGTTCCTGGCCAACCCGGCGTTCGGCGCGACGCGCCAGGACCGATACAAGCTCCTGTTCACCGGGGGCCTGCGCATCGCGACCACGCTCGACCCTCGGACGCAGGAGCTGGCCGAGGACTCCGTCCGCTCGGTCCTCGAGAGCCGGGGCGACCCCGACGGCGCGATGACCGTGATCGACCCCCGGACCGGGTTCGTGCGGGCGATGGTGGGTGGCAAGGACACCGACTACTGGAGGGACGCCGACGCGGGGCGCGTGAACCTCGCGACCGGCGAGGGCGGCCTGGGGCGCCAGACAGGCTCCGCCTTCAAGGCGTACGCCCTCGTGACCGCCCTCGAGAACGGCATCAGCCCATCCACGGTGTTCCCGGCCCCGGCCACGATCGACATCCCGCTCGAAGGGGGCACGATCTGGCACGTGACGAACGCGGAGGGCAGCGGCTACGGCTCGATGAGCCTCGCCAGCGCCACGGTGAACTCGGTGAACACCGTCTACGCACAGTTGATCCAGCAGCTCGGGCCGGACAAGGTGGTCGAGACGGCGGAGCGGATGGGGATGCGGTGCTGCCTGCGGGTGAGCGAGCCGCACGAGCCGCTCTCACCCTATCTCTCGGCGGTGCTCGGCACGAACGAGGCGAACACGCTCGAGATGGCGAGTGCTTACGGCACGCTCGCGACCGGCGGCGCTCACATCGATCCGGTCCCGGTCGTCAGCGTCACCGATCCCCAGGGCGAGACCCTGTGGCAGGCTCGCCCCCACCCCAAGCAGGTGCTCGAGCCCCAGGTCGCGTCCGCGGCCGCCGACATCCTGCAGGACGCCGTGAGCTACGGCACGGGACGATCGGCGATCATCGGGCGGCCGCAGCTGGGGAAGACCGGCACCGCGGACACACACACGAATGCGTGGTTCGTCGGCGCGATCCCTCAGCTCACCGCCGCCGTCTGGATCGGGTTCCACGAAGGGCTGATCCCGATGGAACCGCCTCGCACGCGCATCACCGTCTTCGGGGGCACATGGCCGGCTCAGATCTGGCGGCTGTTCATGTTGCGAGCCGCAGCAGACCTGCCCGAACGCGAGTTCCCGACGCCGGAGGTTGGCTACCTCTCGGTGTCGGTCGACGTCTCGCAATCGCCGTACTGCCTGCCCAACGCCTACACGCTGCCACAGAACATCGACACGCTGCAGTTCATCGAAGGCACGGAACCGACCGAAGTGTGCACGTCACCCACGAGGGTGCAATCGGTGCCGGTGCCGTCGGTGATCGGGCTCGATCAGGCATCAGCCGCGCTCGCGTTGGAGGACGCCGGGTTCTACGTCGCGGTTCGGGTCGAGCCTTCGACCCAACCCGCCGGCACCGTGATCTACCAGTCCCCCTCGGCGGGGACCTCGGCGAACCAGACGAGCACCGTCACGATCACGGTGTCGGAGGTCGCGGAGACGTCGGAGGTCCCGGCCGGCCCGGACTGACGAACCGATCGCCGGCCACGAAGAACCGCCACGGCCGTTCGAACCCCACCCGCACCCCCACCCTCGCCGACGTCGCGACGAGGGCGTCGGAGGTCGGCGTGCCGCGCTCGATCCATACCTCGTGTCCGATCACGAGATCGACGCCGTCCTGGGACCGGTCGACCGAGAACGCCTGCGCGAGCTTGCCGGGGCCCGAGCACAGGTCGAGCGGACGATCGCGCCCCCGGGCCCGAGCCATCGCGTTGAGCCCCGCCTCCGGTTCGATCGCTCGCAGGAGCACGGCGCTGCCTTCTCCGGATCCCCTGGTCACCACGTTCATCATCCAGTGGTTGCCGTAGCTGAAGTACACGTAGAGGTGCCCGGCGGGCCCGAACATCGTTGCGTTGCGAGCGGTCATGCCGCGGAAGCCGTGACTCGCGGGATCGCCGGGCTCGTAGGCCTCGGTCTCAACGATGCGCCCGGCGAGGCGAGCGCCGTCGGGCAGCCGCCGCACCAGGATGCGGCCGAGCAGGTCGGCCGCGACCTCCACCGCCGGACGCTCGTAGAACGATCGGGGCAGCCGTGGGGGGCTCAGGAACCGTCCTTCCGCAGGAACCGCTCGAGCTTGGTGATCGGCCAGGCGTTGATCACATCGGCTTTCGTGAGCCAGCCGCGCTGGGCGGTCGCGACGCCGAAGCGCATCATGTCGAGGTGCCCAACGGCGTGGGCGTCGGTATCGATCGCGAAGCGCACGCCGTGGCGGCGGGCCCACAGCACGTGCTCGTCCCGCAGATCGAGCCGGTCGGGGTATGCGTTGATCTCCAGCGCCGTCCCGGCGCGACCCGCGGCTTCGAACACCTCCTCGAGATCGAGATCGACCGGATCGCGTCGTCCGATCTTGCGCGTGGTCAGGTGCCCGATGATGTTGACGCCGGGATGCTCGATCGCGCGGATCACGCGGCGGGTCATCTGGTCCTTCGACTGCGCGAAATGCGAGTGTACCGAGGCGACGGTGAGGTCGAACCCCCCGAGGAAGTCCTCGTCCCAGTCGACGCCGCCGTCGGGGTCGATGTTGAGCTCGGTTCCGTGCAGCAGCCGCATCGACGGGAACCGATCCTGCAGCGCGCGGAGTCGTCGACGCTGATCGAGCATCTTCTCGTCGGTCATGCGTTGCATGTACAGGTTCGGCGCGTGGTCGGTGACCGCGTAGTACGCGTAGCGGTGCTCGGCGGCCGCCTCGAGCATGCGCTCCAGCGACGCGAGGCCGTCGGTCAGGTTCGTGTGGGTGTGCAGATCGCCTCTGATCTGTCGCAAGGTGATCAGGTCGGGTAACTCCCCCGCGAGCGCGGCCTCGATCTCGCCGCGGTCCTCCCGCAAGGTGGGCTCGATGTACGGAAGACCGAGACGTTCGTAGACGGCCTCCTCGGTCTCGGCCGCGAGGAGCTTCCCGGTCTTCGCGCGGAACAACCCGTACTCGTTCAGCTTCAGCCCCTGGCGCACCGCCATCTCGCGGATCCGGATGTTGTGCGCCTTCGAGCCCGTGAAATAGATCATCGCGGCGCCCCAGGCCTCACGATCGATCACGCGCAGGTCGATCTGGAGCCCTCCCGTCGTCACGATCGACGACTTCGTCTCGCCGTGCGCGAGCACCCGGTCCACCAGGCTGAACCCGACGAACGCATCCATCACCGCGGTCGGTCGGTCGCTCGCGACGAGCAGATCGACATCGCCGATCGTCTCGGCCATGCGTCGCAGCGAGCCAGCGTACGTCGCACGCCGCACCCCCGGGATCGCCCGGATCCGCTCGAGCACGTCCTCGGCGACCTCGCGGGCCTGGTTCACCTGGACCCGCCCTCCGCTCGCCCGCAGCCGACGGACCCCGTCGAGCACGTTGCGTTCCGTCGTGCGGGAGAAGCCCTTCAGGTTCGCGAGCTCGCCACGCTCCGCGGCGGCCACGAGTTCATCCACCGAGGTGACGCCCAGCTCCCGGTAGGCCGCCATCGCCTTCTTCGGGCCGAAGCCGGGGATCGACGTCATCTCGCGGACGCCGTCGGGCACCTGCGCGCGGAGCTCATCGAGCTCCTCGAAACTCCCCATCCGCAGGTACTCGGTGACCTTCGCGGCGATCGACTTCCCGACCCCGGGGATCGCGAGCACGCCCTGTTCGTCGAGCTCGGCGACCTCGTCTGGGTATCCCCCCACGGCCCGAGCCGCTTTCTCGTAGGCGCGCGGCTTGAAGGGATCCTCGCTCACGATCGAGAGCAGATCGGCGTACTCTTGGAGCGCCCGCTCGACCAGGTCGTTGGATCGAGGCACGCGACGCCTCAGGCGGCGCCGAACAGCCGCAGCAGCAGCGCCTTCTGGGTGTGAAGGCGGTTCTCGGCCTGGTCCCAGACCGCCGAGCGTGGACCGTCGATCACCTCGGCGGCGATCTCCTGCCCGCGGTGGGCCGGGAGGCAATGCAACACCACGACGTCGTCGGCGGCGACGTCGACCAGGTCCTGGGTCACCTGATAGGGCGTGAACACGAGCATCCGCTCGTCGGCCTCGGCCTCCCGCCCCATGCTCGCCCACACGTCCGTGTAGAGGACGTCGGCGCCGCGGGCGGCGCCCGAGGGGTCGTTCGTCACCTCCGTCGCGCCGCCGGTCTCGGTCGCGATCTCGGCGGCGCGCTGCACGACCTGCGGGATCGGCTCGAATCCGGCGGGGGTCGCGACCCGTACCCGCATGCCCACCTTCGTGCCGCCGAGCAGCAACGAATGCGCCACGTTGTTCCCGTCACCGAGGTAGGTGAGGGTGCGGCCTCCGAGGGACCCGAGCCGTTCGCGCATCGTGAGCAGGTCGGCGAGCGCCTGGCACGGGTGCTCGAAGTCCGAGAGGGAGTTCACCACCGGCACGTCGGCGGCTCCAGCCAGCACCTCGAGACGTTCCTGCTCGAAGGTGCGCAGCACGATCGCGTCGAGGAACCTCGAGAGCACGCGACCGGTGTCCTCGATCGTCTCGCCACGGCCGAGCTGGAGCTCGCTCGAGGAGAGTACGACCGGATGAGCACCGAGCTGCACGACCCCGACCTCGAACGAGACGCGGGTGCGGGTGCTCGGCTTCTCGAAGACGAGCCCGATCGATCGGCCCGCCAGCCGCCCCTCGTACGCCTCGGGGCGGGACTTCACGTCGGCGGCCAGGTCGAGCAGCTCCTCGAGCTCCTTCGGGCTCAGATCGTCGACCGAGAGGTAGTCCTGCTCCACGGCGCGGAGTCTATCGGCATCCACCGAAGCGGTGCCAGCGGAGGTCGGTTCCGGCCCGCCTCGGCCGGCGACGACGCGCATCGGGGTCAGCCCGCTCGCAGCTCGGCGCCGAAGTCTCGGCGGAGCCGGTCGACGATCGCGGCGACGACGGGCTCCCCGTCCTCGCTCGTGAGCGTGCGGTCGTGGGCCCGGAGCTCGATCGCGAAGGCGAGGCTCTTGGTGCCGGGCGAGAGGGGCGGCCCCTGGAACAGGTCGAACAGGGTGCACCGGCTCAACAGCTCGCCGGCGGCCTGCTCGATCGCCGCCTGCACCTCCCCGGCGACGGCATCCTCGGCGACGACGAACGCGAGGTCGCGCCGGACGGGCGGATAGCGTGGCACGTCGCGCGCCACCACGGAGTCCGTCGCGACCGTCAGGAGTTCGTCGAGCACCACCTCGCACGCCGCCAGGCGACCCTCGACCTCGTGCGTGCGGGTCACCCGCGGGTGCAGCTCGCCCACCGATCCGACGACGGCATCGCCGACGAGCACCTGCGCGGACCGCCCCGGATGGAACGGGTGACCGGGCGGGTCGCCCAGGCGCCACTCGCGGACGCCGAGCTCGGCCATCAACGAGCTGAGGACCCCCGTCGCGTCGAGCGCGTCGAACGGCCTGGGCCCGGCGGACCAGTGCTCTTCGGCGGGACCGGACAGCGTCATCGCCACGTGCTGACGTTCCACGACGTCCTCACCCTCGAGACGGAACACCGTGCCCGCCTCGAAGATCGCGATGTCGGCGACGCCCCAGGCCTGGTTGCGTCCGGTCGCCCGCACGAGCCCGGGCAAGAGTCGCGTGCGCAGAAACCCCTCGTCGGCCTGCAGGGGGTTCGCGACCGGTACCGGTTCGACGTCGCCGGCCATCGCGACGTCTTCGGCCGAGGCGAACGTCATGAGCTGCACCTCGCGGAGCCCGCACCGAACGAGGCCCTCCACCGCCCGCATCCGGAACCGGTAGGACTCGGGAACGCCTCCGGCCTGTCCGGTCGGCGGCACCCGCATGCCGATCCGCTCGTACCCGAGCACGCGGGCCACCTCCTCGATCAGGTCGACCTCGCGCTCGATGTCGACGCGATACCCGGGCACCTCGACCTCGAGGTCCGCCGCATCCCCGCCGGTCGGGGCGCGGTGCGCCATGCCCAGCCGGTCGAAGGCGCCTTCGGCGTCGGCCCCGCTGACCTCGAAGGCGAGCAGCTCCGACGCCCTCGCAGGTCGCATCGACACCCATCGGCGGGGCGGCGTGTCCCCGTCCTCGGCGATGCCGCGAGCGACGGTGCCGCCCGCCCACGCAGCCATCAGCTGGGCCCCCCTGGCCGCCGCGGCCTCGAGGGCCTCGGGATCGGTGCCGCGCTCGAAGCGATGGGACGCCTCCGTGTGCAGATCGAGCCGGCGCGCCGTGCGAAGGATGCCGGTCCGGGTGAAGGACGCCGACTCGAGCAGGACATCGACGGTATCGCCGGCGACCTCAGAGGTCGCGCCTCCCATCACGCCCGCGATCGCCACCGGGCGCTCGACGTCGCAGATCAGCAGATCGCCCTCGCCCATCGTCCGGTCGACGCCGTCGAGCGTGCGCAGGGGCTCGCCGTCGGCCGCACGCCGCACCACGATGCCGGGCCCCTCCAGCCGATGCAGGTCGAAGGCGTGCAGGGGTTGTCCCAGCTCGAGCATCGCGTAGTTCGTCGCGTCGACCACCGGGGAGATCGGCCGCATGCCGCATGCGGTCAGTCGAGCCTGGGCCCGGATCGGTGTCGTTCCCCCACCGATGCCGCGGATCACCCGGGCCACGTACCGAGGGCACCCGTCGAGCGCGTCGATCCGGATCGAGGCGACCTCGCCCGCCGCTTCCCGCGTCTCCTCGAGTGGCGGAAGGGGGTCGACGAGCGGTTGACCCGTGAGCGCCGAGACCTCGCGCGCCACCCCCACCACGCTGAGGAAGTCGGGCCGGTTCGGTTCCACCTCGATGTCGAGGACCTCGTCGTCGAGGCCGAGCGCGGTGACGATGTCCTCCCCCGGAGCCACGGCCTCGGCGTTCAGCACGAGGATGCCGGTGTGGACGTCGGCGATCGCCAACTCGCGCGGCGAGCACAGCATGCCGTTCGAGACGATGCCGCCCATCTCGCGCGGCGCGAGCGGCTCGGGCAACACGGGGACACGGGCGCCCGGGGGGGCCCACGGGACGAGGTCGCCCGCCTCGTAATTGCGGATGCCGGCGCAGACGACGTGCTCCCCGGTGCCGTCGTCGACCGTGACCACGGTGAGCTTCTGCGAGTTCGGATGGTCCTCCACCTTCACGACGCGGGCGACGACCACGTGCTGCACGCCGCTCCACGGCCGGAGTACCTCCTCGACCTTCACGCCGTGCAGGGTCAGGCGTTCCGCGAGGGCCTCCGCGCTGTGCTCGGTCGGGCAGAACTCCCGGAGCCACGACCAGACGATCCTCATACGACCCCCTGGAACTGCTCCAGCAGACGCACGTCGCCGTCGACGAGCATGCGGATGTCTGGGATCTCGTAGCGCAGCAGGGCCACGCGCTCGATGCCGAGGCCGAACGCGAATCCCGTATAGCGCTCCGGGTCGTAGCCGCAGTTCTCGAGGACCACCGGGTGCACCATGCCGGCGCCGAGCAGCTCGATCCACCCGGTGCCGCAGACACGACAGCCGGCTCCATCGCAGCGGAAACACGACACGCCGACCTCGCATCCCGGTTCCACGAACGGGAAGAACGCGGGTCCGAGCCTGATGCGCCGGCGTTCGCCGAACATGGCCTTCACGAACACGTCGAGGGTGCCTTTCAGGTCGGCGAAAGTGATGCCCTCGTCGACCGCCAACCCCTCGATCTGTTGGAAGACGGGCAGGTGCGTCGGGTCAGGGGTCTCGCGCCGGTAGACCCGACCCGGCGCCACGACGAACACGGGCGGCGGTTGCGACTGCATCGTGCGGATCTGCACCGCCGACGTCTCCGTGCGTAGCAAGAGCTCCGGCCTGCCCGGCACGTCGACGTACAGGGAGTCCTTCATCGTGCGGGCGGGATGGTCGGGCGGGATGTTCAGCGCCTGGAAGTTGTGCCAGTCGTCCTCCACCTCGGGCCCTTCCGCGACCCGGAAGCCGAGGCTCGTGAACACCTCGACCGCTTCGCGCTCGACGATCGTCAGAGGGTGGAACGACCCCACGCGCGGCGCCCGTCCGGGCAACGACATGTCGAGCCGGTCGGCATCGAGCAGGGCGTCTTCGGCCAGCCGCTCGAGGGCCTCTCCTCGGGCACCGAGCGCGGCCTGCAGCGCGGTCCGCACCTCGTTCGCGGCTCGGCCCACGCGCTTGCGGTCCTCGGGGGGCAGGGCCCCCAGCGACCTCTGGATCGCGCTGAACGGGGACCGGCGGCCCATCGCCTCGACCTGGGCGGCCTCGAGCTGCTCCGGCGTGGCCGCCGCTTCGATCAGGCCGAGGCCACGATCGCGCTCGACCTCGAGCGAACGGAGCATCTCCTCGGGGTCCATCAGGGGCCAGAGTCTACCGGCCGGCTGCAGGCCGACGTGCTCGACGGCTCAGCCCGACGGCGTGTCCGGTCCGGCCGGGAGCTCGAGGTGGAACACGAGACGGCCGTTCTCGACCGAGCCCCAGCAGCGCCCACCCTGGGCCTCGGCCACGCCCCGCGCGACGAACAGGCCGATCTTGCTGCCGGCCCCCTCTCCCGGCCGTCGAGGCTGGAACAGCCCGTCGGCCTCGTCGTCGGTGAGATCCTCGACCGGTCTCGAGGCACGGAGCACCAGCGTGGCGCCCCGCATCTCGGCGTCGACGACGATCGGCCCCTCGCTCCCCCACCATACGAGCGAACCGCAGAACGCCTGGAGGGTCGTCTTGAGCCGGGCGGGATCGGCGAAGACCGTCTGCACCTGGCCGACCCACTCCACCCCCGGATGGTCGGGATCCCGTCGCTGGGCCTCGGCCACGCGCCTGACGAGGTCCCCGACGTCGACCTGCTCCCGGAAGACCTCGAGCGTGCCGCCGACCACACGGGCGGCGTCGACGAGCATGCGCAGGATCGTGTCCATGCGGTCCGCATCGTGCACGATGCCCTGCAGCATCATCGCCCGCTGCTCCTCCGTCATCGCGTCCCACCGACGCTCAAGGGCGTACCCGAAGCCCTTCATGGCGGTGAGGGGCGACCGGATGTCGTGGGCGGCCGCGGTCACGATGCTCTCGAGGGCCTCGCCGGACCGCAGACGACGCCGCTGCCACTCGAACAGGCACACCGTCGCCGCCGCCGCGAGGTTCAGCGATTCCGCTCGGCCCGATTGGGGGACGCGGACCACGGCGTCGGCGGCGGTCGCGACGTCGTCGGGCAGCCCCTGCGCTTCGTTGCCGAACACGAGGACCACAGGGCCCGACAGGTCGGTGCGGTAGAGGTCGCTCGACCCCTCGGCAGCCATCGCGAGCACGCGGGCTCCCGCGCCCTTCGCCCGCTCGATCGCGTCGATCGTGGAGGCGTCGCGCACGACCGGCACGTGGAACACGGATCCCGCCGAGGCGCGGACGGTCTTGGGGTTGTAGACGTCGACCGAGGTCTCGGAGAAGACGATCCCGCCGGCGCCCGCAGCGTCGACGGAGCGGAGCACGGTGCCGGCGTTCCCGGGATCACGGACCTGGTGCAGCAGTGCGATGCACCCCTCGCCTTCGTTGAAGGCGGCCTCGAGGACCGACCCGAGCCCGACGTCGAGGAAGCCGGCGACTCCGACGATCCCCTGCGGGGTCACGGTGGATGTCAGGCGGCGGACCACCTCGTCGGCGACGTGGTACGTCTCGATCCCGGCGTGCCGAGCCCGCACGGCGAGAGGATCGAGCTCATCGGTGGTGAACAGGGTCTCGAGCCGCTCGGCCTCGAGGGCCTCGCCGACCGCTTGGGCGCCCTCCAACAGGAACCGCCGCGCGTCCTCGCGGAAGGCCCGCTTGCGCAGGCGCGCGGCGTTGGCGACCTTGGGATTCTTGGCGGACGTCAGCACCGGGTGCCCCTCCGCCGAGCGGACCTCAGGCCGCGGCGGAGGCGGCCTTCGCCTGCTCGACGAGCGCGGCGAACGCCGTGGGGTCGCTGACGGCCAAGTCGGCGAGGATCTTGCGGTCGAGTTCGACGCCAGCCAGCTTCAAGCCGTTGATGAACCGCGAGTACGACATGCCGTGGGGGCGGACCGCCGCGTTGATTCGCGCGATCCACAACCTGCGGAACTGCGCCTTGCGGTCACGGCGGTCTCGGTAGGCGTACATGCCCGAGTGCATGACCTGCTCTTTGGCGGCGCGGTACCGCTTCCGTCGGGTTCCCGTATACCCCTTGGCCTGCTCGAGCACCGCACGGCGCTTCTTCTTCGCGTGGACCGATCGCTTCACTCGCGCCATCGCTCAGGCCTTCCCCAGCAGTCGCTTGATCTTCGTCTTCTCGGCCGTGACCTCGGACATGCCCTCGACGCGGCGGCGCTGGCCGCCGCTCTTCTTCGTGAGCATGTGGTTGCCGGTCGCCTTGCGGTGCAGCACCTTGCCCTTGCGGGTCATGCGGAAGCGCTTGGTGGTGGCGCTGTGGCTCTTCATCTTGGGCATCGCGTCATCCTTCGTTGTTCGATGCGGGGGCTTCCGCCACCGGTTCGCTCGGCTCCGCTTCGGGTTCGGACTCCGACTCGGGGGTCGCATCGGGCGCGGCCTCGGTCCGCTCAGCGTCACGAGCCAGTCTCGCGGCCTCCTTGGCCTGCGCCTCGACGTAGCGCTTGTTCGGCCCGATCACCATGATCATGTTGCGTCCCTCCTGTTTCGGGAAGGACTCCACGACGATCGCCTCGCCCAGGTCGGCCACCAGGCGGTCGAGGATCTTGCGCCCGAGCTCCGTGTGCGCCATCTCGCGCCCTCGGAACATGATCGTGACCTTGACCTTGTTGCCGCCCTTCAGGAACCGCTCGACGTGGCCCTTCTTCGTGGCGTAGTCGTGGGGGTCGATCTTGGGGCGGAACTTGATCTCCTTCAGGCCGCTCCGCGACTGCTTCTTGCGGGCTTCCTTCTGACGGACGTCGCGCTCGTACTTGAACTTGCCGTAGTCCATGATGCGGCACACCGGCGGGTTCGCCTGCGGTGCCACCTCGACGAGGTCGAGATCGAGCTCGCGGGCCTGGCGCAGCGCCTCACGGGTGTCGATCACCCCGATCTGCTGGCCGTCGGCCCCCACCAGGCGCACCTGGGGAGAGCGGATCCGGTCGTTGATTCGCGGATCGGTGGAGACCCCGCATCACCTCCTACAGACGAACGAGCACCGGGCAGGCCCGGTGCATGACGAACACACGTGCGTGCACTTCTGGGCGGGAAGTATAGGCGTCGGACCCCAGGGGTGTCGACGAACGCACCACACCCCCGCCGCTCACCAATCCGGCTCGAGGGGACGGCCGTAGGCGTCTTCGAGGCGCTGCGTGTCGTCTTCCATCGTGTATCCGTAGGCGATCTCGAGGATGCGCCCTCGCGACGATCCGGTGCAGCGGATGCGGTGGGTCTCCTCGGCGGGGATCATGAACTCCTCCCCCGGCTGGGCTTCGACGACGCGGTTGCCGATCTCGATCGTGAGGCCCGCGTCGAGCACGACCCACATCTCGTCGCGCATGCGGTGGAAGTGCACACTCGTCTCCTGGTCGGGCTCGACGGTGATGACGCGGACCGATGACGGCTGGTTGAGGGAATAGGTGGCGACCTTGCCCCACGGCTTGTCGACGATCATCGGCCGCCCTCCTGATCGATGCGAATCTGCTCCGCTCCGGATCGACGGATCATCGCCGCCCTCCTTCCTCGTTGGGAAGCCGGTCCAGCAGCCATGCCATCTCGAGCGCCGCCTCGGCCGCCTCCCATCCCTTGTTCCCGTGCGCCCCTCCTGCGCGGGACTCGGCCTGCGCGAGATCGTCGGTGGCCAACACCTCGAAGATCACCGGCACCCCGGTCTCCAGAGCGACCTGCGCGATGCCGCGCGCGGCCTCGTTGGCCACGAGCTCGAAGTGCGTCGTCTCGCCGCGGATCACGGCGCCGAGACAGATCACCGCGTGGTATCGGCCCGATCTCGCCATCCGCGACGCCACCAGCGGGATCTCGAAGGCGCCGGGCACCCACGAGACGTCGACATGCTCGTCGGCCACACCGTGCTTGGCGAGCCCCGCGATCGCCCCCTCGACGAGCCTCGCGGTCACGATCTCGTTGAACCTCGCCGCCACGACTGCGATGCGGCGGCGGGCGCCGTCGTGCACGCCCACGTACGTGGTCACGCGCGGGCCCCCGCCTCGGGCTCCGCCTCCGCCACGTCGAGCAGGTGCCCCATCTTCTGCTGCTTGGTCCGAAGGTAGCCGATGTTCTCCGGCGTCGGGTCGATGCGCAGGGGCAACCGTTCCTCGATCGCCAGCCCGTAGCCCTCGAGTCCCGCCCGCTTGTCGGGGTTGTTCGTCAGGAGCCGCATCGTCGTCACGCCGAGGTCAACGAGGATCTGGGCGCCGATGCCGTACTCGCGCTGATCTGCGGGGAATCCGAGCTCGAGGTTGGCCTCGACCGTGTCGCGGCCTTGGTCCTGCAGCTCGTAGGCGCGGAGCTTGTGCGTCAGCCCGATCGCCCGCCCCTCGTGGCCCCGGATGTAGAGCACGACCCCGCGGCCTTCCTTCGCGATCATCTCCAAGGCCCGGTCGAGCTGGGCCCCGCAGTCGCATCGTAAGGAACCGAAGACGTCGCCGGTGAGGCACTCGGAGTGCACTCGGGTGAGGACCCCGCGTCCGTCGGCCATGTCGCCCATCACGAGTGCCACATGCGTGCGGCCGTCGACGACGCTCTCGTACGCGTAGGACCGGAAGTCACCGTACGGCGTGGGGATCGTCGCCTCGGCCACCCGTTGCACGAGCACCTCGCGTCGGCGACGGTACTCGATGAGATCCGCGATCGAGATCAGCTTCATGTCGTGTTCCCGCGCGACGCGGATCAGCTCGGGCATGCGAGCCATCGTGCCGTCCTCGTTCATCACTTCGCAGATCACGCCTGCCGGGAACATGCCGGCCATCGTGGCCAGGTCGACGGCAGCCTCGGTGTGTCCGGCGCGGCGCAACACCCCGCCGTCCTTCGCCCGGAGCGGGAAGACGTGTCCAGGCTTCTGGAAGTCGCGTGGCACGACCTCGGGATCGGTCACGGCCTTGGCGGTGACCGCCCGGTCGAGAGCGCTGGTGCCGGTCGTCGTGCCGTGCCGGTAGTCGATCGACACGGTGAACGCGGCCTCGTGGCCGTCGGTGGTATCGGTCACCATCTGCGGGATGCCGAGCTCGTCCAGGCGCCAGGCGGCGCACGGCAGGCACACGATGCCGCGACCGTGGGTGACCATGAAGTTCACGGCCTCGGGGGTGCACGCCTCGGCGGCCATGATGAAGTCTCCTTCGTTCTCGCGGTCGGCGTCGTCGACGACGAGCACCATGCGTCCTCGGCGGATCTCGTCGATCGCCTCCGTGATCGTCGAGAAGACCGTGCGATCGAGCCCGTCGCGGTTCCCGCTGTCATCCATCGTGTGCTCCTCCATCGTCGGCGGTGTCGTCCGTGAGCCCGGCATCGGGAGCCAGGAGTCGTTCGACGTACTTGGCGATCATGTCGACCTCGAGGTTGACGGGGTCGCCCGGCCGGACCGTGCCGAGCGTCGTCACGGCAAGGGTGTGTGGGATCAGCGCGATCGAGATACCGTCGTCGCGGAACTCGGCGACGGTGAGGCTCACGCCGTCGACCGTGATCGACCCCTTCTCGATCGTGTAGCGGCGGAGTCCAGCCGGCACCGTGATGCGCACCCGAGCCCCGCCCGCGTCGTCGGCGGCGACGTCGACGACCTTGCCCACGCCGTCGACGTGCCCCTGCACGAGATGGCCTCCGAGCCGAGCCGCCAACGTGACGGGCCGCTCCAGGTTGACCGGGGCGCCCACGCCGAGCCGGCGCAGACTGGTCCGGGCGATCGTCTCGTCGGAGAGGTCGAACCCCAGCCGATCGGCCGTCCGCGCCACCACCGTGAGGCAGACCCCGTTCACCGCGACCGATGCGCCGACGTCGCTGTCGTCGGTCACGACCCCGCAGGCAACCTCGAGACGATGCGCATCGAGCGCGTGCACGGAACCGAGTTCCTCAACGATGCCCGTGAACATCGGCCACCACCTTCAGGTCCTCGCCGACCGGCTCCACGCGCAGGGGCCCGAGCCGCTTCGCCGAGTCGATCGGTGCGAACCCCGCACCCGACATCACCGTGTGGGCAACCGCTCCGCCGATCAGCAGCGGCGCGAGGTACAGCACGACCCGGTCCACCACGTCGTCGCGCACCGCGCTCCACGCGAGGGTCGCTCCACCCTCGAGGAGCAGCCCCTGCACGTCGCGCTTGCCGAGCTCCTCGACCAGGGCCGGCAAAGAGACGGAGCCCGCCGCGTCGCGATCGAGCACGACCAGGTCGGCACCGGCGTCGCCGTACTCGCGGATCCGCGCGTCCGAGATGCGATCGGTCGTGGCCACGAGGGTCGGAGCGGCACCGTCGAACACGCGCGACGTGCTCGGCACGCGGCCGGCCGAGTCGACCACCACGCGCACGGGCGGGGTCGCGGTGCCCTGGAAGGGCCCTCGCACGGTGAGGACGGGATCGTCGGCGATCACGGTGCCGGCGCCCACCACGACGGCATCGGACCAGGCGCGGAGCCGGTGCACGTCGGCGCGAGCGGCGACGCCGGTGATCCATCGCGACGAACCGTCGGTGGCGGCCGTCTTCCCGTCGAGGCTCGACGCCATCTTCAACACGACGAACGGCCGGCCCGTGACGACGTGATGATCGAAGGCGACGTTCAGCTCCCGCGCCTCCGCCTGCGACGGACCGACCTCGACCTGGATGCCGGCCGCGCGCAGTTCGGCGATGCCCGGGGCGCCGTCGCCGAGGTTCGGGTCGGTCGCCGCGACGACCACGCTCGCCACACCGGCCCCGATCAGGGCCCGGGTGCAGGGCGGGGTGCGACCGAAGCGGTTGCATGGCTCGAGCGTGCAGACGACGGTGGCGCCCCTCGCGCGGTCGCCCGCGGCCCGCAGCGCCAACACCTCGGCGTGATCGGTCCCGGGGCCTGCATGCCATCCCTCACCGACGATCTCGCCGTCGAACACGACGACCGCGCCCACGAGGGGGTTCGGGGACACCCGGCCCCAGCCTCGCTCGGCGAGCTCCAGGGCCCGGCGCATGTGGGCCTCCGCGATCGCAGCCATCGTGCCTCCTCCGCCCGGAGCGGGTGGGCACGGCAGGCGCACGGCCGGTGCAGGCCGCGCAGGGACGCGCGACCGAGCCGTGTGCCCGTCTCCTCCCATCCCGACTGTCACGGTCGGTTCCGGAATCGCACCGGATCCACCCACGGCTGGCGGCCGTGGGGTCGCGGACTCTCACCGCCGGTGGGGAGTCGCACCCCGCCCCGGAAACGAGCTTCTGGTGCCGAGTATACGCACGCCGGTATCCGGCCGGGAACCCGGGAACCGGTGCGGCGGTCGATCAGGCCGAACGTCGGTCGATCGCGAAGGAGGACCCGCCGTCGCGCTTGGCGAACTGCTTCATCTCGGTGGCGACCGCCACCGCCTCGCCGTAGTGCGCGAAGGGATGCCGCGCGCTCGACGCGATGCCGATCGAGATACCCACGAGCGGGATGTCCTGCATCACGCCCTTGCGGTCCTCGATCCGCACGAAACCGCGCTCGAGATCCTCGGGCTCGTAGAACTCGATCTTGGCGGCTTCGAAGCCGTCGCACACGCTTCCGGCGACGTCTTCGGCCACGTCGGGACGCACCACGGCGACGAAGTCGTCGCCGCCCACATGCCCGACGAATCCATGCGAACCGTCGTGGCCCGCGACCGCGTCCTGGATGATGCGAGCGGTCGACTGGATCAAACGATCCCCGCGCACGAAGCCTTTCTGGTCGTTGTAGGCCTTGAAGTTGTCCAGGTCGCAGTAGAGCACCGCGAACGGGCGTCCCTCGCGCACCTGTCGCTCGATCTCCTCTTGGATGCGGATGTTGCCGGGCAGGCCGGTCAGCGGGGAGAGGTTCCGCATCTCCTTGGCCCGTCGGAGCGTTCCCTTCACCCGCGCCAGCAGTTCGATCGGGTCGAAGGGCTTGATGATGTAGTCGTCGGCGCCGGACTGCAGGCCCGTGACCTTGTCAGCCGACAATGCCTTCGCGGTGAGCATGATGATGCTCGTGTTCGCGGTCTGGGGGTTCTTGCGCAGGCGCTGGGCGACCTCGAAGCCGTCGAGCCGGGGCATCATCACGTCGAGCAGGACGAGGTCGGGCCGCAAGACCGCCGCTCGCTCGAGGGCGACCTCACCGTCGCCTGCGACCGCCACCTCGTACCCGGCCGACCGCAGGTTCACCTCGACGAAGCGGGCGATGTCGGGATCGTCGTCGACGACGAGGATGGTCTCGGCCATCAGGCCGCCTCGCCGTTGGCGATCGCGCGTAGCACCCGCGCGTTCTCGGCCGGGTCCGCCGCCTGGAAGATCCCGCTCGCACTGATCAGCACGGTCGCCCCCGCGTCGATCGCCCGCCGGGCGTTGTCGACCTTGACGCCGCCGTCGATCTCGACGTCGACGTCGAGGCCACGGCGATCGACCTCGGCTCGCACCGCCTCGATGCGCGGGTAGACGGCCGGGTCGATCGTCTGCCCGCTCCACCCCGGCTTGATGCTCATCAGCATCACGTCGTCGACCTGTTCCAGGTACGGGAAGACGTCCTCGACCGGCGTCTCCAGGTTAATCGTGACGCCGGCGCGAAGGCCGGCGCCGCGCGCCTTGTCGATCGCGATCACGGGATCTGCGACCGCCTCGTGGTGGAACGACACGACGTCGAGACCGGCCTCGGCCAATTCCTCGAAGAACGACTCAGGGGCGTCGACCATGAGGTGGCCGTGCAACGTGCGATCGGTGTGCGGCCGCAGCGACGCGACCACCACCGAGCCGAGCGCGATGGGAGGTACGAAGTGCCCGTCCATGATGTCGATGTGGATGACTTCGGCATGCTCCTCGACGAGCTTGACCTGGTCGGCCAGGTGCGCGAGGTCGGCGGACAGGATCGAGGCGGCGAGCTTCCCCACGCGGGCCATCGTACCGGCCACCTCAGAGCTTCCTCGCGTACGCGGCGATGAACATGCCGTCGCTCCCGTGCCGGTGCGGCCACAGCCGGACGCGATCGGACGGCCCGTCGGGACCGTCGGTCGCGAACGGCACGAGGTCGGGACGATGTCGGACGATCGCGTCGGCGGCCGCGTCGGTCTCGGCCCTCGGGAAGGTGCACACGGAGTACACGAGGCGCCCGCCGGGCGCGAGGAGCTCGGCCAGCGCCGACACGATCGCGACCTGGGTCCGGGCCAGCGTGCTCAGATCTCGTTTCCGATCGCGCCACAAGAGCTCTGGGCGGCGACGGGCCGACCCCAGACCCGAGCACGGGGCATCGACGAGGATGCGGTCGAAGGGACCCTGCAGGGCCGGGGCGGTGGCGTCCTGCGCGAGCACCAGCGGGTGCAGGCCGAGGCGCGTCGCGCTCCGGCGGATCAGACCGACGCGCCCGGCGTGCAGATCGGCGCCGACGACGAGGCCGTCTTCCCCGACGAGCGCGGCTGCGTAGGTCGTCTTGCCGCCCGGCGCGGCGCAGGCATCGAGGACGCGATCGCCGGGCATCGGGTCGAGGGCCCGGACGACGAACGCCGACGCCTGGTCCTGAACCGCGAACCACCCCTCCTCGAATCCGGGCATGCGGGCCGGATCGCCATGGTCGAGCAGGAGACAGGTCGGATCGAGAGGAGCGGGTCGAGGGTCGTGACCGGCATCGCGCAACGCCCGCTCGAGGGGTGCCGGCTCGATCGCTGCGGGATTCGCCCGGAGGCAGAGCGATGCGGGGCTCGCGAAGGCGGCCGCCGCCGGCTCGACCTCGTCGGCCGGGAGCAGCTTGCGCAGCTCGTTCACCGCCCAGGGTGCGAGCCCGCTGCGGACGGCGACGTCGACGTCGCCGGCGCCGTCGGGCCACGCCGTCGGCTCGGCGGTCAGCCGGCGCAGCACGGCGTTCACGAACCCCCGCTCACGATCGCCCGCGAGCCCCACCGTCTCTCCCACCGCCGCGTGCGGCGCGACGTCCGTGAACAGCACTTGGTAGGCACCGAGCCGCAGCACCGTCCGCGCGCTCGGCGACATCCGGGCGACGGGCCGGCTCGCCACGCGATCGAGGGCCCAGTCGATCGCGAGCAGATGGCGGATCGTGCCGAACGCGAGCTCGGTGGCGAACGCGCGGTCGCGTTCGTCCAGCCGGGAACGTCGCAAGGCGCCGGGGATCACGATCGTCGAGTACGCGCCCTCGTCGGTGACGCGCCTGATCGCCTCGAGGGCGACCGACCTCGCGGTCTGCCTCACGCGAAGCGCTCCTCGGGCCGGATGCGCGCGCCGCGCGCCCAGTCCGCCCCGGACATGCGCCCGCGCCCGGCGGGGCCGACCTCGAGCAGGGCGATCCCTCCGTCGGATGTCACCACCGTCGGGGTGCCGTCGCGGTCGAGCCACACCGCCCCGACCCGGGGCCCGACCCCGGGCCCGGCCCCGGGCCCGGCCCCGGGTCGCGCGCCGGGCGCGAGTCCGAGCTCTCGGATCTCGACGCGCACCAGCTTGAGCGCCGTCTCGCGGAACGTCGTCGTCGCCCCGGGCGAGGGAGCGAACGCCCGTACTCGCCGAACGATCGCGTCGGCCGGCTGCCGCCAGTCGATCGAGCGCTCCTCGGGCAGCAGCTTCGGCGCGGTCGTGGCGCCCCCGGGGCTCTGCGGGGCAGGCGACGCCGTGTCCGCATCCAAGCCGCGCAGGGCGTCGACCACGAGGGGCGCACCGATCTCGGCCAGGCGGGCCCCGAGGCTCCCAGTATCGTCGTCGGGGAGGATCGGTTCCTCCCTGGCCACCAGTACCGGGCCCGTGTCGAGACCCTCATCGAGCAGCATCACGCTCACGCCGGTGAGCTCGTCGCCCTCGAGGATCGCCCGTTGCACCGGCGCGGCGCCTCGCCACCGCGGCAACAGCGAGAAGTGCAGGTTGACCGTGCCGAGCGGCGGGACGCTGAGCACGTCGGGGGTGAGGAGCTCGCCATAGGCGACGACGACCAGCGCATCGGGCCGGCTCGCCTCGATCGCCGCCCGCCCGTCGCCGCTGCGAACGCCCTCGACCTCGAGCAGCTCGAGGCCGAGAGCCCGGGCCGCGTCGGCGACCGCCGTGGATGTGAGACGCGATCCGCGCCCAGCCGGGCGGGCGGGGTTCGTGACTACGAGCTCGACGTCGACGTCGTCGGCGTTCGCGAGCGCCTCCAGGGTCGGCACCGACCAGGGGTCGTTGCCCAGGAAGACCACGCGCATGGCGCTCAACCCTCGGATCTGCGCAGCACGCGCCGCTTCGGCGGCGGATCCTCGAGTCCCAGCTCGATGCGTCGCAGCTCGGCCAGCACCGATCGCCGCCCGTCGTCGTCGAGGCGATCGATGAAGAGCATGCCTTCGAGGTGGTCGGTCTCGTGCTGGAAGATGCGGGCCAACAACCCCTCCCCCGTGAGCTCGATGGGCCCGCCGTCGACGTCCTGGCCGCTGCAGGTGATCCTCGCGTACCGCGTGGTCTCGTGATACGGACCCGGGATCGAGAGGCACCCCTCCTCTTCGAGGAGCTCGCCCTCGGCGCCCGACAGCACAGGGTTCGCGATGAACAGCGGGCCGGTCTCGCCGTCGTCGAACACGAACAGGCGAAGGGAGATCCCCACCTGCGGTCCGGCGAGCCCGACCCCCGGCGCGTCGTACATCGTCTGGACCATGTCGTCTCGGAGGGTGCGCAACGCGCGGTCGAAGGTCGTCACCGGCTTGGCAGGCTCGCGCAGGACGGGATCCCCGAGGGTGCGGATCGGCATGATCACAGGTTCGTCGCTTCCGTTCGGGTCACAGATGAGGCTCGGCCTCGACACGGGTGATCACGTCGCGCACGGCGAGGGCACGGGCCTGTCGGCCGAACGCCGCGACGCTGCCCGGGTCGAGCGCGAGCAAGCATACCGTCTGCCCTTCGGCCGTCGAGACCAGCAGCGTGATCGGTTCGAGGGCCGCGAGCTCGTCGGCCAGGTGCGCGTCGCCGACCACCCGGAACACGGCGGATCCCACCGGGAACCCCGCCTGCGCTCGCCGCTCGCGTTCGTCCCGATGGAAACGCGCCGGGTCGCCCAGCACGAGGGACTGGATCGCGGGGTCGTTCGCCTGGGCCGACTGCACGATCGCCCGCCCGCCCGGCCTCGCCCACGCGATCGCCTCGGTCCAGGTCGTGACGGCTCGTTCCCGCGCCGTCAGTCCGGGACGGCGCCCCGCGAGATCCGCATCGAGGATCGCGACGAGGTCGAGCCCTGCGTCTCCGAAGTCGCGGACGTCGTCGGGGCCGCCAACGAGAACCTCGCCGTCCGTCGGCAGGCGCGGCGCGTCGTCCGCCGCCAGCCGGTGCACTGGAACGCTCGCGACACGCGCGGCCCACTCCTCGACGCGTTCCTGCCCGCCCCGACGCAGACCGAAGTCGCTCGCTCCGCAGGCCCGGCATCGCCCCGGCGCTTCACAGACCACGCACCGCACCGCTCCCTCGCTCGACCGCAGCACGCCATGGCAGACGGCGCAGGCGGCCGGCTGGCCACATGCGCGACAGACGGCGGCGATGCCGTATCCGGGGAGCGGTGAGAAGAGGAACGCCCTGGTGCTCTCGCGCAGCGCCCGCACGAGTCGCGGGGCTCGCCCCTCCGGCCCCGGCGACACGATCTCCACGGGCACCCAACTTCGGCGCCGGGGCGCGACGGTCGGCAGCGCCAAGGCGGCGGCTTCGGACGAGGGCGCCATCGCGGACATGACCACGACGGCACGCTCGATCTCCCCGCGCGCAAGGGCCACGTCGCGCACGTGGTAGTACGGCGCCCGATCCTCGCGCAGGGCGGGGTGCGATTCGCGCCCCACCACGATCAGCCCGAGATCGGGCACCGGGGCGAAGATGCTCGGGCGCGTGCCGACGACGACATCATATCCACCGGCCTGCACGTCGAGCCAGGTGCGATACCGGGCCCGCTTCGAACCCCCCAGGAGACGCGCCACTCGGTCGTCGCCGAACGCCGCGGCGATCGCCTTCGCCGTGCCGGGGACGGGCGCCGCTTCCGGCACGATCACGAGCGCCCGCCTTCCGGTGCCGAGGCACCGCGCGACGGCCTCGACCACGACGGCGCTCTCGTGCTCGGGCGCGGGCCGGAGCACCCACGCCCCCGGCCCGCCCGCCACGATCGCCTCCACGAGCCTCGGCCCCTCCCGGTACCCCTCGAGGACGGGCGGTGGCAGCGCAACGGGAGCGACCCGGCGCCACCCGGCCCGCCCGCGGTTCTCCTCGGCTGCGACACGCGGCGGCGTCGCACGCTCGAGCACGGCTGCCATGGGCGCCACGTACCGCTCGCTCACCCACCGGCACAGGGACAGCCCGGCCTCGTCGAACCACCGCGTCGGCGACACGACCTTCTTCACCTCGAGCACACTCTTCGGGACATCGTCGGTCGGACCGAGCACCCACCCCCGCACGGCACGCCCGTGGAACGGCACCTGCACCAGGGACCCGACGCCCGCCTCGAGTTCGGCCGGGAGGTCGTAGGTGAACGCGCGATCGAGGCTCAGCAGTGGCCGGTCGACGCAGATCGCGACCGGTCCGGCGAGCGACTCGGCGGGCTCAGGCGACCGCGGCGCGGAGGTCGTCGACGCGGTCGGTCCCCTCCCAGGGGAACTCCTTGCGACCGAAATGGCCGTAGGCGGCCGTCTCGCGATAGATGGGTCTCGCGAGATCGAGGTCTCGGATGATCGCCGCGGGGCGGAAGTCGAACAGGTCCCACAACGCGGCGCGGAGCTTCTCTGGATCGGCCTGCTCGGTGCCGAACGTGTCGAGGAGCAGGCTCACGGGGTGTGCCGTGCCGATCGCGTACGCGAGCTGGAGCTGCGCGCGCTCGGCGAGCCCGGCGGCGACGATGTTCTTCGCCACGAATCGTGCCATGTAGGCTGCGGATCGATCGACCTTGGTCGGGTCCTTGCCGCTGAAGGCTCCGCCGCCGTGCGGCGCGTACCCGCCGTACGTGTCGACGATGATCTTCCGGCCGGTGAGACCGGTGTCGGCCTTCGGCCCGCCGATCTCGAAGCGACCGGTGGGGTTCACCAGCACCCGCACGCCCGAGGCGTCGAGCTCGGGGAATTCGCGCAACACCGGGTCGATCACCTCGGCCTCGACGTCTGGCTTCAGCAGCGTCTCGACGTCGACCTCCTCGCGGTGCTGCGCGGAGATCAGCACCGTGTCGACGCGGACCGGCCGGCCGCCCTCGTACTCGATCGAGACCTGGCTCTTGCCGTCGGGGCGCAGGTAGGGAACGACGCCCGCCTTGCGGACGTCGGACAGGCGCTTCGACAGCCGGTGGGCCATCGCGATCGGCAGCGGCATCAGCTCGTCGGTCTCGCGACAGGCGTAGCCGAACATCATGCCCTGGTCGCCCGCCCCGAGGTGATCGAGAGGATCGCCGGAGTGCTCGGCGCGGTGCTCGAGCGCGTCGTCGACACCTCGGGCGATGTCGGGCGACTGTTCCTGGATCGCCGTCATCACTCCGCAGGTCTCGCCGTCGAGGCCGAACTTCGCGTCGGTGTAGCCCACCTCGGTGATCGTCTCGCGCACGATCGAGGGCACATCGACCCAGCCCTCGGCCAGCGTGATCTCCCCACTGACAAAGACGAGGCCGGTCGTGACCAGCGTCTCGCAGGCGACCCGGCTCTCGGCATCCTCCGACAGGAACGCGTCGAGGATCGAGTCGGAGATCTGGTCGGCGAGCTTGTCGGGGTGCCCCTCGGTGACGGACTCCGACGAGAAGAGGTAGGGCTGGATCATGATGGGCCGAAGTCTAGTCCAGACGGGCAACCACGCGATCGACGATCGCCCTGGCCAGCTCCGCCTTGGTCCATCTTCGCAGCGGAACATCGTCGCCCGTCGCGTCGAGGATCGCGGCATGATTCGTCTCCGATCCGAACCCGGTGCCGGGGCGCCCGACCTCGTTCGCCACCAGGAGATCGACGCCCTTGGCGACGAGCTTGGCTCGGCCGGCCGCTTCGACATCGTCGGTCTCCGCCGCGAACCCGACCAGCACCGACCCGGGCCGGCGCGTCATGCCGAGCTCCCGGAGGATGTCGGGGGTGGGCTCGAGGATCAGATCGGGGGCCCCCTCGTCCTTCTTGATCTTGCCCGGCGCGGCCTGTTTCGGTCGGAAATCGGCCACGGCCGCCGCCATCACGACGGCGTCGGCGGTGTCGAAGTGAGCCAGGACCGCGGCGCGCATCTCCTCCGCCGACGTGACGTGCTCGACGTCGACCCCGGGCGGCGGCGCCACCGTGCCCGGACCGAGGACGAGGTGCACCAGTCCCCCCCTGCGGGCCGCCTCGCCGGCCACCGCCACACCCATCCTGCCGCTGGAGTGGTTACCGAAGAACCGCACCGGATCGATCGCCTCGTACGTCGGCCCCGCCGTGACGACGATCTCCCGTCCCGCCAGATCGCCCCTCGGCTGCCGCGCGAGCGCCGCGGAGGCATCCGAGAGGATGTCGTCGGGTTCCGCCATGCGACCCATGCCGTCGTCGCCGTGGGCGAGTGCGCCGGACACTGGTCCACACACCGTGACGCCCCGCTCGCGAAGGAGCGCCACGTTGGCCCGGGTCGCTGGGTGCTCCCACATGCCGGTGTGCATCGCGGGTGCCACCACGACGGGTCCCGAGTACTCCAGCAGGGTCGAGGTCAACAGGTCGTCGGCCATGCCTGTCGCGAGCCTGGCCAACAGGTGCGCCGTCGCCGGCGCGACGACCATCAGGTCGGTCTCGTGGGCCAGCCGCACGTGCAGGACCTCGCCGGGTCGTTCCCACAGGGAGGTGTGCACGGGCCGCCCGGTGAGGGCGGCGAACGTGTCGGGGCCGACGAACCGCGTCGCCGACTCGGTCATCACGACCGTGACCTCGGCGCCGGCGCCGGTCAGCGATCGAGCGAGGTGGGCCGATTTGTAGGCGGCGATGCCCCCGGTGACGCCGAGCAGGACCCGACGGCCCGCCAGCATCACTCTGCCTCGGCGGGTTCCTCGGGACGGACGTATTCGATCTTGCCCTCAGCGATCTCCTCGAGGGCGATCGACAACGGCTTGTTGCTGAACCCGCTCTCGACCAGCGGCGGCACGAACTCGCCGCGGCCCTCGCCGAGCTGGTTGTAGTAGCTGTTGATCTCGCGCGCACGCTTGGCCGCCAGGATGACGAGCGTGTACTTGGAGTCGACGGCGGCGAGCAGGTCGTCGATCTTCGGTTCGATCATGCTGAAGGGTCCTCCGTGGGGTCGTGCGCGCCCGCCCCCGCTTCTGAAGCAGAGCGAGCCCGCGATGCGTCGATGATAGCAGCGACCTGCGACGACGCTCGATCCAGTTCGTCGTTCACGACCGTCTGGTCGAAGAGCGATCGCTGCGACAGCTCCCAGTCCGCCTTGGCGAGGCGCTCCGCGATGGACGCGTCGGACTCGGTGCCGCGCGAGCGCAGCCGGCGCTCGAGCTCCTCGCGCGAGGGCGGCTCCAGCAGGATCATCACCGCATCGGGAACCCGGGCGCGAACCCAGCGGGCACCTTCGACGTCGATCTCGAGCAGGACGTCGCGCCCGGCGTCTCGATGGAGCTCCACGGGCCCCGCGGGGGTGCCGTAGCGATGCCCATGGAAGACCTCCGCCCACTCGAGCATCTCGCCGTCGGCGACCATCCGGTCGAAGCCTTCATCGTCGACGAAGAAGTAGTCGGTGCCGTCGAACTCCCCGGGGCGCGGCGGGCGGGTGGTCGCGCTCACCGACAGCACGAGGCCGCGGGGAACCCGCGCCAGGACCTCCCGGACCACGGTCCCCTTGCCGACCCCGGACGGGCCGGCGATCACGAACAGGGTGCCTCGGCGAGGCGCCAAGGCCGGTGGCTTACTTCGCGAACTTCGCGAGCAGCTGCTCGCGCTGCTTCGCGCCGAGGCCACGCACGCGGCGCGTGGCGCTGATGTCGAGCTCCTCCATGATCTTGGCTGCCCGCACCTTGCCCACGCCGGGCAGCGACTCGAGCACGACCGAGACCTTCATCTTCCCGACGGTGTCGTCGTCGCGCTTCAGCACCTGCTGCAGCGTGATCTTCCCGGACTTCAGCTCGCCCTTCAGCTCGGCGCGAGCCTTGCGCGCGGCGGCCGCCTTCTCGAGGGCCTGGGCGCGCTGTTCCGGGGTCAACTGCGGTAGAGCCATCATGCGCTCCTTCGTGTCGGGAGGGTCGAGGGGTTCGAGAACCCGGGGAGTATACGCGGGCTCATCCGACGCCCACAACGCGCGATGTGCCCGACGACCTGCGGTTTCACGACCTTACGAGAGAGCGCGCATGCCTCACTGGGCACCGAGCACGATGCCCTTCGCGACGCCCACTGGATCGTTTGAGGCGGTGATCGGCCGGCCAACCACGAGGTAGTCAGCACCCGCATCGAGGGCGGCCGACGGGGTCAGCACGCGGACCTGGTCGTCTCCGTTGGCGCCCGGCGGCCGGATGCCGGGCACGACCAGGCAGAAGTCCTCGCCACAGACCTGGCGCACCTCGGCGACGTCGAGGCCCGACACCACCACGCCGTCGAGCCCGGCCGTTCGTGCCTCGAACGCGAGCGAGGTCGGCGACGCCAGCTCCTCGCCCGACATCGACGAGAGCACCGTCACCGCGATCACGAGCGGCGTGGGGTGCCCGCCCTGCTCGGCGCCACGAGCCGCCCCGTCGACCGCCGCTCGCATCATCGCCTCGCCGCCCAGTGCGTGGACGTTCAGCATCGCGACGCCGAGCTTGGCGATGTTGGCGGCCGCGCGCTCCACCGTGTTCGGGATGTCGTGCAGCTTCGCGTCGACGAAGACCGGCCCGTGCGCCATGACGCGACGGACGGCGTCGGGTCCCTCCGCCCAGCAGAGCTCGAGGCCGACCTTGAGCATGCCCGCGTGCGGCGCGAGGTCGCCTGCCAGCCGCTCCGCGGTGTCGAGGTCGCTCACGTCGAGCGCGACGACGAGGGGGTTCGAGGGGCGGGGGATCATCGGCCGTCGTCGTCCTCGTCGGGGACCGCCCCGAACGACGCGGGCACGCGCAACCGAGCGCGGACGTCCGCCGGGGTGGCGAGCCCCTTGGCCCTCAGGTAGCGCACGATGCCCTGGGCGACCGAGACCGGCGCCGCCGGATCGATCAGCGTTGCCGTGCCGACCTGTACCGCCCAGGCACCGGCCAGGAACGCCTCGATCGCGTCCTCACCCGTCCGGATGCCGCCGACGGCGATCACGGGCGTGTCGGGCACCGCCCGCGAGACGTCGAAGACCGCCCTCAGCGTCATGGGCAGCACTGCCGGGCCGCTCAGCCAGCCCGTCACGCCGCCGAGGCCGGGTCGCAGTCGCTCCGGTCGCACGTCGAGTGCCGGAGGCGAGCCGCCGATCGTCAGCCCCGTCGCCCCGGCACGCACCACGGCTCGGGCCACCTCGGGCAGGTCCGACGCGTGCATCGGCAGCTTCGCGAAAACGGGCACCATCGACATGCGCGCGACCGCACCGGCGACCTCGGCCGCCCGGTCGACGTGTGCACCGAGCATCGGACGTCGGAGCTCGAGGTCGGGACCCGACAGGTACACCTCGATCGCCGAGACCTCCGGCCGCCCCTGCAGTGCACCGGTCAACCGCACGTACTCCTCGAGCGTGCCGCCGGCGATCGAGACCACGACAAGAGTGCTCGACCTGGCGAGACGCGGCAGCTCCTCGGAGACGAACGCATCGACGCCCGGGTTCTGCAGTCCCGTCGACCACACGACCCCCGACGGCGACTCGGCGATCCGGGGGGTGGGCGACCCACGCTCGGGCTCGAGCGAGATCGTCCGGCTCACGATCGCCCCGACCTTCCGGAGCTCGACGAGTCCCGACAGCTCACGGCCGGTCCCCGCGCAGCCGGCGGCGATCATCACGGGGGTGGCGAGGACGATGCCCCCGAGGTCGACCGCCAGGGCACGCTTCACCCCGGCCACGAGCGCACCACCGGCAGGCCCTCGGGCGGCGTGGGCAACATCGTCGGCTCTTCGGAGAGCCAGCGATCCCACAGCACGCGAGCGGGGTTGAAGACCGGTCCGTCGACGCACGATCGCAGGTGGTCGTACCCGCTCCCGTCCTTGCGGGCGACCGGCACGACGCATGTCTGGCACAGACCCAGCCCGCATCCCATGCGTTCCTCGACCGCCACCTGCGAGGGGATCGCTCGCTCCTTACAGAACCCGGCGACCCTCGCGAGGGTCGGCGAGGGCGCCGCCGCGTAGAGGACCTCGGCCCCGGTCGTCTCGGCCATCTCGGGCAACATGTCCATGACCGACCCACGCTCGCCCAACGTGCCGTCGGCCGTCACGATCGAGATCGTCTGGGAGAGGCGCTTTCCCTCGATCGGCTTGAACACCCGCTCCAGGGTCTCGGCACCGACGACCATGTCGACCCGCTTGTGCCGCGCGAGCAATTCCTGCGCGAGGAAGTAGAGCGACGCCGCCCCGTGCCCCTCGGCGACGAGCAGGCAGTTCGTGTGCCGCTTCGGATAGGCGAAGGCCGTGCCCAGCGGCCCGATCACCTCGAGGAACTCGTGCGCCTTGACCGATGTGAGCCACTCGGTGCCCGGTCCGAGCGGATCCACGACGAACTCGAGGGTCCCGGCCCACCCGCCGCGCCGTGAGGCCTGGTGCACCGCAAAGTGACGACGGAGCAGGAACTCGCGTCCCTCCGGCATCTTGACGGCCAGGAACTGCCCCGGACGCGCCTTCTCCGCGATCTCGGGCGCGACCAGCGTCAGCGAGTGGTACGCGCCGAGCTTGCGAGTGGAGAGGATCTCGGCGCGTACGCGCGTCACGCGGGCGGCTCCCCGGCGGCCGTCGTCGATGCGGCCTGCTCGAACGTGAGGCGCCCCTGCATCGGCTCCGCCATGGCCTCGGCATGGTACTCCTGGATCGACCGGGGCTCGGTCGGGGCGCCGAGCAGCGCTTCGATGCCTCGCACGGCCGCGAACACCCCCGGCAGGGTCGTCACGCACGGGACCCCGGCGCTCGCGGCCGCCGTGCGGATGAAGTACCCGTCGGTGCGAGGACCTCGTCCGAACGGCGTGTTGACCACGAGGTCGACCCGGCCTCCGCGGATCATCTCCCCGACGTTGTCGGGGCCTTCGCTCATCTTCGCGACCCGCTCCACGGCGATCCCGGCGCGCTGCAGGACCCCCGCGGTCCCGCCGGTGGCCACGAGCCGGAATCCGAGGTCCGCCAGGCGCTTGGCCGGAAACACGATCGCGCGCTTATCGCGGTTGGCCACGCTCACGAACACGGTGCCGCCGGTCGGCAGCGCATGACCCGCCGCGACCATCGCCTTGGCGAGGGCCATGCCGGAGTCGGCGTCGACGCCCATGACCTCGCCCGTGGACTTCATCTCGGGGCCCAGCACGGTGTCGACACCGGGGAACCGCCCGAAAGGCAGCACGGCGGCTTTCACGCTGGTGTGCGACAGGTGGCGGTAGTGGTGCGGATCGGCCGGCACGACACCCTCGGCCGCCAGTTCGGCAAGCGTCCGCCCCGTGAGCACCCACGTCGCGACCCGGGCCAGGGAGACGCCGATCACCTTCGAGACGAACGGCACCGTCCGCGAGGCACGAGGGTTCGCCTCGATCACCCAGATGCGTTCGTCCTTCACCGCGAGCTGCAGGTTCAGCAGGCCAACCACCCCGAGGCGCCGGGCGATCGTTCGCGTGATGTCTTCGATCGTGTCGAGCTCCTCGTCGGAGAGCGTCGCAGGCGGGATCTGGCAGCTCGAATCTCCCGAGTGCACCCCGGCTTCCTCGATGTGCTCCATCACGCCGCCGACGAACACGTCGCCCGTGGCGTCGGCGACCGCGTCGACGTCGACCTCGATCGCACCTTCCAGGAACCGATCGACCAGCACCGGATGATCGGGCGAAGCGGCCGCGGCCGTGCGGACGAAGGTCCCGAGTTCCTCGTCGTCGTAGACGATCTCCATCGCGCGTCCCCCGAGCACGTACGACGGTCGCACCACGACCGGGTAGCCGATGCGCCGGGCGACCTCGCGCGCCTCCTCGATCGTGCGCGCCTCACCGTGCGGCGGCGCGGGGATCTCGAGCTCCGCGAGGATCTCGGCGAACTTCCCGCGGTCCTCGGCCAGGTCGATCGCGTCGGGCGAGGTGCCGAGCACGTGGAAGCCTTCCTCGGTCAGGATGCGGGCGAGCCTCAGCGGCGTCTGGCCACCGAGCTGGGCGATCACCCCGACCGGCTGCTCGGCGCGGCAGACCGCGAGCGCGTCCTCTGGCGAGAGCGGCTCGAAGTAGAGCCTGCTCGAGGTGTCGTAGTCGGTCGAGACCGTTTCGGGGTTCGAGTTCACCATCACCGACTCGAACCCCGCCAGCTCCAGCGCGTACGCCGCGTGCACGCAGGCGTAGTCGAACTCGATGCCCTGGCCGATGCGGTTCGGGCCAGCGCCCAGGATCACGACGCGAGGCCGTGCGGTCGGAGCCACCTCGTCTTCCTGTTCGTAGGTCGAGAAATGGTAGGGGGTGCGGGCGGGAAACTCCCCCGCGCAGGTGTCGACGGTCTTGAAGACCGGCGCGACGCCCAGGGCGTCGCGGTGGCGGCGAACGGCGGCCTCCGTCGCGCCCGTGAGCACGGCGAGGCGCGCGTCGGACAGCCCAGCCCGTTTCGCATGCCACAGCTCGTGAGCGGTCAGCGTCGAGAGCGGCCGCCCGCGCACCGCCGCCACTTCGTCGACGACCTCGGCGATCTGCTCGATGAACCAGGGATCGATGCGGGTGGCAGCCGCGATCTCGTCGACGCCGTGGCCCTCGTGCAACGCCCGTTCGACCAGGTGCAGGCGACCCTCGGTCCCGGCGGCGAGCGCCGTCAGCAGCTCATCGGGCCCTGACGACCGAGGGATCGTGATGTCCTCGCCGCCGAGGTCGAAGCCCGCCTTCTCGATGCCGCGCCACGCCTTCCCCAGCGCTTCCTTGAAGGTCCGGCCGATCGCCATGACCTCCCCGACCGACTTCATCGTCGAGGTCAGGCGGGGATCGGCGTCGGAGAACTTCTCGAAGGCGAACCGAGGCACCTTCACGACCACGTAGTCGAGGGTCGGCTCGAATGAGGCCGGGGTCTCGCCCGTGATGTCGTTCACGATCTCGTCGAGCCGGTACCCGACGGCGAGGAGGGCCGCGATCTTCGCGATCGGGAACCCCGTCGCCTTCGACGCGAGAGCGCTCGATCTGGACACCCTCGGGTTCATCTCGATCAGCACCTGGCGTCCGGTCACCGGATCGACCGCGAACTGCACGTTCGACCCACCCGTCTCGACACCGATCACACGCAGCACCTGCAGCGCCGAGTCGCGCATCTGCTGGTACTCGCGGTCGGTCAGGGTCTGTTGCGGGGCGACGGTGATCGAATCCCCGGTGTGCACCCCCATCGGGTCGACGTTCTCGATCGAGCAGACGATGACGCCGTTGTCGTCACCGTCGCGCATCACCTCGAGCTCGAATTCCTTCCAGCCGGCGATCGACTCCTCGACGAGGATCTCGGACACGGGGGAGATCTCGAGGCCGCGCGCAGCGAGCGATGCGAGCTCCTGATGGTTCGCGGCGAACCCGCTGCCGCCGCCGCCCATCGTGAACGACGCGCGCACGATCAGCGGATACCCGATCGAATCCCCGAGCCCCAGGGCCTCGTCGAGCGTCGTGGCGGTGCCCGCCCTCGGCACGTCGAGGCCGGCCTTCAGCATCGCCTCCTTGAAGCCGCTGCGATCCTCGGCGCGATGGATCGCCTCGAGCGAGGCGCCGATCAGCGTGATGCCGAGCCGGTCGAGGTCGCCGGATTCCGCGAGCGCGACCGCGACGTTCAGCGCGGTCTGGCCGCCCAGCGTCGGGAGCAGCGCGTCGGGGCGCTCGCGCTCGCAGATCGCCAGCACCGACGCCGGCGTGAGCGGCTCGATGTACGTGCGATCGGCGAACTCCGGGTCGGTCATGATCGTCGCCGGGTTCGAGTTCACGAGGGCGACCTCGAAGCCCTCGCGCCGCAGCACCTTGCATGCTTGCGTGCCGGAGTAGTCGAACTCGCAGGCCTGTCCGATCACGATCGGCCCGGAGCCGATCACCATGATCTTGTGCAGGTCGGTCCGCTTCGGCATCAGACGCTCGTCCCCGCGCCGCCCGCCATCAGCCGGCGGAAGTCGTCGAAGAGGTACCGCGAATCGTGCGGCCCCGGCGCGGCCTCGGGGTGGTACTGCACACCGAACGCGGGCACGTCGAGGCATCGCAGGCCCTCGAGCGTGCCGTCGTTGAGGTTCCAGTGGGTCAGGGCGACTCGTCCGCGGTCGGTCAGCGCGACCCCGTCGCCGTCACGTCGCCACCCGAGGGGATCCACCGCGAACCCGTGGTTGTGGCTCGTGATCTCGACGGCGCCCGTCTGCATGTTCTTCACGGGCTGGTTCACCCCGCGGTGACCGAACGGCATCTTGTACGTGCGCCCGCCGAGCGCCAGACCGAGCAGCTGGTGGCCGAGGCAGATGCCGAACACCGGCACCTTGCCCAACAGGTCGCGCGTGGCGGCGATGCCGTACGTCGTGGCCGCCGGATCGCCCGGACCGTTCGACAGGAACACCCCATCGAAGTCCCCCGAAGCGATCTCGGCCGCCGGTGTCCGGGCGGGGAAGACGGTCACCTCGATGCCGGTGGCCGCCAGACGCCGGAGGATGTTGCGCTTCATGCCGAAGTCGTACGCCGCCACCCTGAAGACGCGGCCGAGGTCGGTGGTCGCCGACCCGACCAGGTCGCGAGCCTCGTAGGGCGAGGCCGAGCCGACATCGGCCGCGAGGTCGGCGCCAGCCATGCCCGGCACGGTGCGCACGCGTTCCGCGAGCGAAGCGGGATCGAGATCCACGGTCGAGGTAGCCGCCCGCATCGAGCCCCGCTCGCGGAGGAGACGGGTGAGACGGCGTGTGTCGATGCCCTCGATCCCGACGATGCCGGCGGCGGACAGCGCCTCGGCGAGCGTCGACTCCGATCGCCACGACGAGGCGCGTCGTGAAGCCTCGCGCACGGCGAAGCCCGAGACCTGGATGGCCGCAGACTCCGGGTCCTCGTGGTTCACCCCGTAGTTCCCCTGGTGCGGTGAAGTCATAACCACGATCTGCCCGGCGTACGAGGGGTCGGTCAGCACCTCCTGATACCCGGCCATCCCGGTGTTGAAGACCGCCTCGCCGAAGGATTCCCCCTGGGCGCCGAAGGCCGTGCCATGGAAGGTGCTGCCGTCCTCCAGCACCAGCACGGCATCCGGACCCCGGAGCGGGCGGTGCGCCGAGCGAGGGTCCGTCTGGACCATCTACCCACCCACCTTCCCGTCGGCGACGGTGAGCCGACCCCGGAGCATCGTGTGACGGACCCGGCCGACGAGCTCGTGACCGGTGAACGCGCTGTTGCGGGCCTTCGAGGCGAACGGCGGCTCCACGACCCAGCGCTCGGTGGGATCGAAGACGAGGAGGTTCGCGGGGCGGCCCGCCTCGACCGCTCCCCCGTGCCCGGTGGCGCCGAGGATGCGGGCCGGCGTGACCGACATCGCCTGGATCGCCCGGGACAGCGACACCATGCCCGGTTCGACGAGGGAGGTGAGCACGGCGGCCAGGGCGGTCTCGAGGCCGATCGTCCCGGGTGGCGAGAGGTCGAACTCGGAGTCCTTCTCCTCCACCGCGTGCGGCGCGTGATCGGTCGCGATCACGTCGATCGTGCCGTCGGCGACGGCCGCTCGCAGCGCCTCGCGATCGTCCGCCGTACGCAGCGGCGGGTTCACCTTGAAGTTCGTGTCGTACCCGACGAGGTCGTCGTCGGTGAAGACGAGGTGATGGGGCGTCACCTCCGCGGTGACGCGCACCCCGTCGGCCTTGGCACGGCGGATCAGATCGACCGCCTGCGCGCTCGACACGTGGCAGATATGGATGCGGCCGCCGGTCGCACGCGCGATCGCGAGGTCCCGGGCGACGACGATCTCCTCCGCCTCCGCGGGCCGGCCGGCGAGACCCAGGGAGTAGGAGTGCACGCCTTCGTGCATGTGTCCGCCGGCGACCAGGGACGCGTCCTCGCAGTGGTCGGCGATCACGATCTCGGCGGGGAACGCCTTCGCGTACACGAGTGCGTTGCGCAGCATGCGTGCGGTCGGCACGCAGTTGCCGTCGTCGCTGAAGACCCGAACGCCGGCCTCCACCATCTCTCCCAGCTCGGCCATCGATTCACCGGCGAGGCCCTTCGTGATCGCGCCGACCGGGAAGACGTCGGCGAACCCCGCGTCGGCGGCCTTGTCGCGGATCTCGGCCACGATGCCCGCGTGGTCGCTGACGGGATCGGTGTTCGCCATCGACGAGACCGCGGTGAACCCTCCCGCGGCGGCCGCGCGGGTCCCGCTCGCGATCGTCTCCTTGTGCTCGAACCCCGGCTCACGTAGATGGGTGTGCAGGTCCACTAGCCCCGGCGAGAGCACGAGTCCTCGGCAATCCAGCACGTCCGCGCCCAGGGGATCGAGACCGCTGCCCACCGCCTCGATACGCCCATCGGCGACGAGCACGTCCGAATGGGTGTCGATCTCGGATGCGGCGTCGATCACGCGCGCTCCCCGGAGCAGCAGCGCCTCAGCCACGGGACACCTGCCCCGGCCCTGCGGGTCCGTCGGCGCCGAGGCTTCCGCCAGCCCCCAGCAGCAGGTAGAGCAGCGACATGCGCACCGCGATGCCGTTCGTCACCTGTTCCTCGATCACCGACTGCGGCAGATCGGCGACGTCGGAGTCGATCTCGACCCCCCGGTTCATGGGGCCCGGGTGCATGATCAGCGAGCCTTCGGGCAACACGCCGGCGCGGGTGGCGGTGAGACCGAACAGCCGGTTGTACTCACGCACGCTCGGGAAGTACTCGAGCCGCTGGCGTTCCTTCTGCACGCGCAGCATGTAACAGACGTCGAGCTTGGGGATCACGGCGTCGATGTCGTAACTGACCTGCACGCCCCAGGTGGGCGCGTCCGGCGGGATCAGGGTCGGGGGTCCGATCAGGGTCACGTCGGCGCCCATCGTCACGAGCCCGAAGCTGAGGGATCGCGCGACCCTCGAGTGCAGCACGTCGCCGACGATCGCGACTCGCAGGCCCTCGAGCCGTCCGAGCTTCTCCCGCATCGTGTAGAGGTCGAGCAGGGCCTGCGTCGGGTGCTCGTGCGTGCCGTCTCCGGCGTTCAGGACATGCCCCTCGACCCACTTCGTGAGCTGCAGCGGCGAACCGCTCGACGAATGCCTGATCACGATCGCGTCGGCGCCCATCGCCTGCAGCGTCAGCGCCGTGTCCTTCAGGCTCTCGCCCTTGGACACGCTCGATCCGCTCGCCGAGAAGTTGATCACGTCGGCCGACAGCCGCTTGGCGGCCAGCTCGAAGGAGATGCGGGTGCGCGTGGAGTTCTCCAGGAAGAAGTTCACGACCGTCCGCCCGCGAAGGGCCGGTACCTTCTTGATCACGCGGGTGCCGACCTCGCGGAAGGACTCCGCCGTGTCGAGCACGCGCGTCACGTCGTCGGCGCTCAGGTCGTGCATCGAGAGCACGTGGCGGTTCATCGGTGCACCTCCTGTATGGGGGCAGCTTCCTGCACGGTCACCGCGTCGTCGCCGTCGAGCTCCCGCACGTGCACACGGACGTCGTCGTCACGGTGGGTGGGGACGTTCTTGCCGACGAAGTCGGCACGGATCGGCAGCTCACGGTGCCCCCGGTCGACGAGCACCGCCAGTCGGATGCGTGCGGGCCGGCCGAAGTCGGTGAGGGCGTCCATCGCCGCCCTGATCGTGCGGCCCGTGAAGAGCACGTCGTCGACGAGCACCAGGGTGCGCCCGGTGATGTCGACGTCGATGAGCGTCTCGTGGACCTCGGGCGCCTCGGCGCGCAGGCCGATGTCGTCGCGGTAGAACGTGATGTCGAGCACCCCGACCGGGACCCGCGTCCCCTCGATGCGCTCGATCTCCTGCGAGAGTCGCCGTGCGAGGTGGTCGCCGCGGTTCGCGATGCCGACGAGCACGATGTCGGCGGCCCCCTTGTCGCGTTCGATGATCTCGTGCGCGATGCGCGTCAGCGTTCGCCGGATGTCGTCGGCGTCGAGCAGCGTGCCGGGGGCGCTCATGCGACCGGCCTCACGCGCCCGGGAACGAGAACGCCTCCCCGGGCATGCGAGGAGGCGCGGCCGATTCGGTGCAGCATGTTCCGTTGCTCCCTTCCCGGCCTCTCGGGACCGGACTTAAAGGGGGAAGCTCTCTCGTGAAGAGCATAGCGGGCGGTCCGACCGAGGGGCAACGAGGCCTCGTGGCCATCGCCACACCCCCGGCGTAGACTGATGTCTGCGACCCGATCCCCGAGGGTCGGACCCCACATCGGAAGGAAGTGGCAACCGCATGAACGAGTGGATCATCGTGGGCATCGTGGCCATCGCCGTGATCTTCGGCGCGACGAAGCTCCCCGAGATCGCCCGCAACCTCGGCCGTTCGTCGGGTGAGTTCAAGAAGGGTCTGAAGGAGGGTGACCAGGACGACGCCGCCACCAAGGCCACCCCGACGCCACAGCCCTCCGAGCCGACCGACCCGCCGACCACCCAGGCCTGACCTTCGTCGCAAGGTTTCCCTCGGTCAGCCCCGGGCGATCCTGCCCAGGATGCCGTTCACGAACGCCTTCGACTCGTCGGCGGACAGCGCCGACGCGGACTCGACGGCCTCGCTGATCGCGACGGAGTCGGGCACGTCGTCACGGTAGCGCAGCTCCTCCACCGCCACCCTGAGGATCGTGCGATCGAGGGCGGCCATGCGGGCCACCGTCCACCCCTCCGCGTGCTCCTCGAGCATGAGATCGATGCCGGGCCCGTGCTCGGCGACCCCGTGGACCAGCTCCCGCGCGAATGCAGGCACCTCGCGCCCAGCCTCGATCCACGACTCGAGCGCCAGCTCGGGATCGTCGCCGGTCACGTCGGCCTGGTAGAGGATGTCGAGCGCCACGCGCCGCGCCTGACGGCGAGTGCTCATCGTGGCGTCACCGGCGCTCCACCCGTCAGACCTTCACGCGTTCCATGTACTCGCCCGTGCGCGTGTCGACCTTGATGTGCTCGCCCTCCTCGACGAACAGCGGCACGTTCACCACTACCCCGGTCTCCAGGGTCGCCGGCTTCAGGGCGCCGGTCCTCGTGTCGCCCTTCACCCCCGGATCGCACTTCGTGATCGCGAGCACCAGCGACGCCGGCAGATCGACCGCGATCGGGATGCCGTCGTGCATCGCGATCTGCGCCGTGCCGCCCTCGGTGAGATAGTCCTTCGCCGAGCCCATCGTCTCCGAGGGCACGTGCACCTGCTCGTAGGTCTCCAGATCCATGAAGACGAAGCTGTCGCCCTCGGGATAGAGGTACTGGAAGTCCTTGCGCTCGACGATCGCGAGGCCGACCTTCACGCCCGCGTTGAACGTGCGCTCGAGCACGGCGCCACTCTTCACGTTCCGCAGCTTCGTGCGCACGAAGGCGCCGCCCTTGCCCGGCTTCACATGCTGGAACTCGATGATCTGAAACAACACCCCGTCGAGCTCCAGGGTCATGCCGTTCTTGAAGTCGTTCGTGGAAACGCTCACGCGACGCTCAGCTCCCGATGTCGTCTCGTCCGGACCGTCCGGCCTACAGTTCGATCAGCTCACGCGACGCGTTGCCGAGCACACGGCACCCGTCGGGCGTCACCTCGACCATGTCCTCGATGCGCGCGCCACCCAAGCCCGGCACGTAGACGCCGGGCTCGACCGTGACCACCGCGCGCGCGGGCAACGTGTGCTCGGCGAACTCGCGGCCGAGCCTCGGACCCTCGTGGATGTCGAGCCCGACGCCGTGACCGAGCCCGTGGGTGAACCGGTCGCCGTAGCCGGCGCCATCGATCACCCCGCGGGCGGCGGCGTCGACCTCCGCGCCGGTGACGCCCTCCGCGACGGCGTCGATGCCCGCCTGCTGGGCCTGCCGCACGATGTCGTGGATCTTCTTCAGTTCGGAGGCGGGTTCGCCGAACGCGACCGTGCGCGTCATATCGGCGTGGTAGCCACCGAACAACGCCCCGAAGTCCATCGTGATGACGTCGCCCTCCTCGAGCGTGCGATGCCCGGGCTCGTGGTGCGGCTCCGCAGCGTTCTCGCCGAACGCGATGATCGACTCGAAGGACAGGCCGTCCGCGCCGTCGCGGCGCAGCAACGCCTCGAGCTGTCGAGCCACCTGGCGCTCGCTCACACCCACCGCGAGCATGTCGAGCACGTCATCGAACGCCTGATCGGTCACGGCCTGGGCGCTCCGCAGCAGCTCGAGCTCCTCGTCGTCCTTGACCCAGCGAACGCGCTCGACCTCCTCGTCGCAGGCGACCAGCTCCCGGCCTTCCAGGGCCGCCACGAGGCGCTCATAGGCCCGGACCGTGACCTGGTGGGCCTCGAAGCCGATCCTCGCGACCCCGAGACGCGCTGCCTGTTCGGCCAGCACGTCCCCGAAGGCGGCTCCGTACGTCACGCGCTCGAGGTCGGGCACCTCGTGGCGGGACTGCTCCGTGTACCGGCCGTCGGTGAAGAACACCGACGCGTCGCGGGTAAGGAGGGCCTGACCGTTGGAACCCGTGAAGCCGGTCAGGTACCGCACGTTCGTCAGTCCGGTCACGAGGTAGGCATCGACCTCGAGGTCGGGCAGTCGCTCGGACAGAGCAGTTCGTCTCAGCTGGTGATCCACGGCATCGCCTCCAGCGCCAGATGATAGCCACCGGCCCCGAGACCGGTGATCGTCGCCCGGCACACCTCGGAGACCACCGAATGCCGGCGGAACTCCTCGCGAGCGGCGATGTGGGACATGTGCACCTCGATGACCGGGAGCCCGCAGGCCTCCACGGCGTCGCGGACCGAGAACGAGTAGTGCGACAACGCACCCGGGTTGATGACCACCGCGTCGTGGCCGTCGCCGGCGGCCGCCAGCAGCCAGCCGACGAGATCGCCCTCGTGGTCGGACTGACGCCACACCATCTCGAGGCCGAGCGCCGCCGCCCGGGCCTCGACCTCTCGCATGATCTGCTCGAGGGTCTCGACCCCGTACGTCTCGGGTTCGCGCCGGCCGAGGGCCCCGAGGTTCGGTCCGAACAGGAACAGCACATTCATGCCGTCGCTCCCATCTCCAGCATCGTCGTCCGCAGCTCGTCGTCGGCGACGTCCTCGACGACCACCGGATCGCCGACCGCACGCAGCAGCACGAACCGGACTCCTCCGTGGAACTTCTTGTCCATGCGGAACGCCGTCGTGATGTCGTCGACCGGGGGGAGGGGTCCGTCCACCTCGAGTCCGAGCGAGGACAGCAGCCGCGTGGTCCGTCCGACGAGCCCAGGCGACGCCAGGCCGCGCCGTTCTGCAAGGCGGGCCGCGAAGACCATGCCGACCGCGATCGCCTCGCCGTGGGTGCGCCCGGAGAACGCCTCGAGCCGCTCGAGCGCGTGTCCGAGGGTGTGCCCGTAGTTCAGGAAGAGGCGCGACCCCATGTCGAGCTCGTCGCTGGCGACCGTGCGCGCCTTCGCGGCCACGCACCGCGCCACCAACGACTCGAGCGCCTCGGGATCCCGAGCGAGGACCGGGCCCGGATCGGATTCCAGGCCCTCGAGCAGCGCTGGATCGAGTGCGAGCGCGTACTTCGCCACCTCGGCGAGCCCCGACCGGAAGTCTCGCTCGTCCAGGGTGGCCAGCGTCTCGACGTCGGCCAACACGCCACGGGGCTGGAAGAACGTGCCCACGAGGTTCTTGCCCTCGGGCAGGTTGACCGCGGTCTTGCCCCCGACCGCCGCGTCGACCTGCGCGAGCAGGGTCGTCGGCACCTGCACGAACGGCACCCCCCGCATGTAGGTGGAGGCCACGAATCCAGCCAGGTCCCCGGTCGATCCACCCCCGAGCGCCACCACGACGTCGTCGCGGTGGGCCTCCTGGGTCGCCAACTGATGCAGGAGCGTGCCCGAGACCTGCAGGGTCTTCGCCTCCTCCCCCGACGGAACCGTCAGCAGCACGGCGTCGAGGCCTGCCCGTGCGAGTCCACCGGCGAGGGAGCCGAACGCCCGATCGACGACCGCGCGGTCCGCGATCACGAACGCCCGCGTGGCCCTCGGGAACTCCGGGAGATGGCGGGCTGCGTCGACGAGAAGCCCGCGGCCGATCACGACGTCATACGCGCGCTCGGGGATGGGCACGGTCACACGGACCAACGCAGCTCCTCGACGATCGCGTCCGCCACATCTCCGGGCGCGCCGCTCCCGTCCACCACGTGGGCGGCGAACTCCCGGTACAACTGGCCTCGCTCGGCGAGCAGTCGCTCGAGGTCACCTTCCTCGTGGATCAACGGCCGATCCTCCGCGGGCCTGACACGGGCCCGGAGCTCGTCGAGCGGCACGTCGAGGTAGACCACGGTTCCCGTGTTCCGCAACGTGATCCGGTTCGCGGGCTCGAGCACCACCCCGCCCCCGCAGGACACCACCGAGGGGTCGTGCGCGCCCGCCTTGACGAGCGCGGCAGCCTCCATCGCCCGGAACGCCGGCTCCCCCTCCGACACGAAGATCTCTGTGATCGGGCGTCGCTGCTCCAGCTCGATCTCGGTGTCGAGGTCGACGAACGGCACCCCGAGACGGTCCGCCAGCTCCCGCCCGACGACCGTCTTGCCGGCGCCCGGCATGCCCACCAGGTAGACGATCACGCCGATCCCTCCCGGTAGCGTTCGAGGTTCCCACGGGTCTCCGGGAGCGAATCCCCCCCGAACTTCTCCAGCACGGCGTTCGCGAGCTCGAACGCGACGACCCCCTCGCCGACGACCCCGCCCGCGGGCACGGCGCAGACGTCGGTACGCTGCTTGATCGCGACCGCCGGTTCACCGGAGGCGATGTCGACCGTCGCGAGCGGCGTCGGCACGGTCGAGAACGGCTTCATGGCCGCCCGCACCCTGATCGTCTCGCCGGTGCTCATGCCGCCTTCGATGCCACCCGCCCGGCCGGTCGCGCGCGTGACGCGGCCTCCCCGGACCACGATCTCATCGTGCGCCTTGGAACCCGGTCGAGCAGCGGTCGCGAACCCGTCGCCGACCTCCACCCCCTTCACGGATTGGATGCTCATCAGGGCGAGCGCGAGTCGGCCGTCGAGCTTGCGGTCGTAGTGCACGTGGGACCCGAGCCCCGGCGGAGCGCCGTGGGCGAGCACCTCGAAGACGCCGCCGACCGTCTCGCGGCCTTTCCGGAGTCGGTCGATCTCGGCCACCATGGCCTTCGACGAGGCATCGTGGAAGCAACGCACCGGTGAGCGGTCGATCGTCGCCGCGTCGGCGGGCGTCGGCAGCGGGGTCCGCGCGGGCACCTTGACCGATCCGATCCGCACGACGTGCGACACGATCTCGATCCCGAGCTCGGCGAGGAACCACCGGCAGAACGTCCCCGCCGTCATGCGGGCCGCCGTCTCCCGCGCACTCGCCCGCTCGAGCACGTTGCGCACGTCGTCGAACCCGTACTTCTGCGAGCCCGCGAGATCGGCGTGCCCGGGCCGTGGCCGGGTGAGGCGCGCCGCGGGATCTTCCTCGCCGGTCACACCCATGAGATCGCGGTATTTCGCCTCGAACTCCAGGTTCGGGATCGTCACCGCGATCGGCGAGCCGAGCGTGCGGCCGTGACGGACCCCGGCGAGGATCTCGAACCGGTCCGACTCGAACCGCTGTCGCCCCCCACGACCGTGGCCGTGGCGCCGCCGCGCGAGCTGGTGCGCGAGGGCGTCGGGATCGACCGGCACGCCCGCGGGCATGCCTTCGAGCACGGCGACGAGCGCCTTCCCGTGCGACTCGCCGGCCGTGAGCATGCGGAGCATCCGCTCATCATAGGGAACGCTCCACCGCCGCCTTCAGGGCGGCAGATAGTGGAAGCACCACGTGATGCGGGGGCGGCCCGGAGGCCGCCCCCGCGAACCGGCGACCGCTCCCCCCGTGGGCGGATCGCCGGAGCCGTCGGTCCCGGCTCGGGACCTACTTCGTCGAGTTGGCGCAGAGGGTGAACGACTCGTCGCCGAAGAGGAACGTCGCGCAGTCACCCGAGACCGATCGCAGTTCGTATCGCCCGTTGTCGAACGTGTCGCCGATGCCGATGTTGTTGAAGACCTGCCCGTCGACCTCGACCTGCACCATCGGCTCACCGCCGCTCGAGAAGACGGAGAGGAGCACCACGGTCTTGCCGCCGACCTCCTCACTGGAGCCGCCACCCGGCGCCGTGGGGGCGGGGCTGCTCGGGGGTGGGGATACGCTCCCCGACGGCGGTGGGGATACGCTCCCCGACGGCGGCGGGAACGTTGTCGCGGTCGTCGGAGAGAGCGCAGGGGGCACGGAGAACGGATCGCGCCCCGTGAACACCGGGATCGGGCTCACGCCTCCGGTCGGCGAGGGCTCGGTGGGGCCTCCGCCCCCGCCCGGACCGGAGGTGATCGGTGGCAGGGTCGGGATCGCTTCGTCGCCGCCGCCGCCGGACAGCAGGTTCATGAGGAGGAAGCCGACGAGCAGCACGCCGAGCACGCCGCCGCCGATCATCAAGGTGCGCCGGTCACGAGGGGTCAGCGGCATCTCAGGCTCCTCCGGCGGCGGCGTCCTCGGTCGGGCCGGGCACCGAGCCCGGACCGGCGCTCTGGTCGCTCGTGTACAGCACGACGTTGGCCTGCAGCTGCAACAGGTTCGTCACGGTCGTGGTGGTGGCGTCGGAGCCGGCCCCCGGGGCGAGGGTGATGTTCAGCACCTTGGCGGCCCTCGGCAGCGTCTCGAGGTTGTAGAGGAACTCCGTGAGCTGGAAGTAGTTCCCGGACGCCGTCACGGCAACGGGGATCGTCGACAACCCGCTCGCAGCGTCGAGGGCTGGGGTCCCCGGGGTGAGCGTCGCCAGGGTCACCGCCGCCCGGGCGGCCGCGTTCTTGATCAGCAGCAACATGCCGGGCTCGTCGGCGGTCGGCGGGATACGCTGCTCCACGTCCTGGATCGTCGCCTTCGCCTCGGGCGCGGCAGCCTCGGCCTGCTCCAGGGCGGCGAGTTGCGATTCGAGCGTTCCCTGTTGGGCCTGCGCGGCCGCGAGCAGGTCGTTCGCCTCGGAGACCTGCCCCATCTTCGGCAGCACGAGGAGGAATATCAGCAGCCCGACGAGCACCAGGGCCCCGACGCCGGCGATCAGCGGCGCCCGGCTACCCCGCAGCATCGACGGCCCCTTCCTTCCCTCGCTCGGTCACGACCTCGTCGGTGAGATCCACGCTCACCGAGTAGTCGTAGCCGTTGACCTCCTCGTTCTTGCTCACCGTCGACATCCAGGGGTTGACCCACCCCTTCACCTGCTCGAGCCGGGTCAGGAAGACCGAGAGCGTGTCGATGCTGACCGCCTGGCCGCTGCCGGTGATCCCGCCGATCAGGCCGGGGGTCGCTCCCTCGGCAGCCACCGCCGCCTGGTCGGCCTGGACCGCGAGGCTGTTGACGTAGGCGTCGGACGGGATCACGCGAGAGAAGTCCATCAACAGGGCCGAGAACGAGACCTCCCCCGCGTAGGCCGCGGCCAAGAGCTGCTGCTGCGCCTGCGCCTCGGCCTGCAGGTCGGCGTACTTCTGCTTCTCGGCGATGCTCGCCTGGATCGAGGCGTTCGTGGCCTCCTGCGCGACGATCTCATCGTTCACGCTGCTCAGCTCGTTGCTCTGCCAGAGGTAGTAAGCGAAGACCGCCGCGACCAGGACGATGCCCGCGACGACCACGCCTGAGGTGAGGCGCCGATATCGCTGCGCCTGCAGGATATCGGGGGGAAGGAGGTTGACCTGGCTCACGGGATCCTCCCGGGGATCGCGAGCCCGACGGCCACGGCGAGCACCGGCTCCGCCTCTTCGAGTGCCTCAGCCGACAGCGAGAGCTGCGAGCGTGCGTGCTGGAACACCTGGCCCGCCTCGACCTCGACCGGGATACGCTGGCGCAGGAGCTCGAGGAGCCCCTCCAGCTTCGAGCCGCCGCCCGTGACGAGCACGCGCGCGATGCGAGCGCCTTGCGCCTGCGCCGTGTAGAACTCGAGCGACGACCGGATCTCGTCGACGAAGCTCGCCGCCCGCTGCATCGCGATCTCCCTGACCCGACCGGTATCGGGCGCCTCGGCCACCTCCTCGCCGTCCTCCTGGTCGACCCTCGGGGGCGTCTCGAGTTCGACCTCCTCACCCCTCTTCAGGCGTTCGGCCACGTCGTCCTCGACACCGATGCCGCGGGCGATCGCGAGGGTCACGTCGCGCCCGCCCGACGGGAGGATGCGCACGAACCGCACCGTGCCGCGCGCGTGCACCACGATGTTGGTCACGTGGGCGCCGATGTCGATCACGGCCTCGTCGCCCTCGTCCTCGAGATCCATGCCGACGCCGGTCGTGCCGACCGAGCGCACCATCGCGAAAGGAACGAGGTCGAGGCCGACCGGCTCGAGCTTGGCGCCGGTCACGGCGGACACCACCGTGTCGACCATCTGCCGCTGCGCCGCGACCAGCAGCATGCGCAGCATCTTGCGGTCGTCCTGTTCGAATTCCCCGATCGGGTCGTAGTCCAGCACGGCCTCGTCGACGGGCATCGGGATGAACTCCTGGACCTGGAAGCCGAGCGAAGCCCGGAGCTCCTTCTCGGGCAGGTAGGGCAGGGCGATCTCGCGCACCACGACCCGCTGGTTGCCCACGCCCATGTACACGCGCTTGGCTTTGAAGCCGCCGCGCTCCCAGAGCTCGCGCAGCGCATCGGTGACCACCTCGGGTTCCCTGACCTCGCCGTTCTCCACGGCACCGGCGGGCAGCGGCACCTGGGCGGCCTTGACCACGGTGGGCGGATCGCCCCCCGCGAGCTCGACGGCTCTGACCGCGGTCGAGCCGATGTCGAGGCCGATGCGCCCCCTGGCCACTAGCCCCCCTCTACCTGCACGGAACGCTCCTCGAGGAAGCGCTGCAGCTCCGATCCGCGGATGCGGTAGCCCTTGCCGACGCGGACGGCGGGCAGCTCGCCGCTCTTGATCAACCGGTAGACCGTCATGTTCGACACGCGCATGCCGGCGGCGACCTCCGCAACCGTGAGCAACGCTCCGGTCACGAACGGCTGCACATCGGCCATACCGCCTCCTCCGTCACATCAGTTCACACCAGTTCACACGAGTCACATGAAACGACAGAAGTGCTGTTGAGGCTGCTCACGAAACAGCAGGCCACAGGGCAAGTCAAACATCTGCAGGAACGATGTTTGAACGTATGTTCGAGGGCCGAACGACCTGCTCAGAGGAGCGTGGCGCTGAACGACCGCAGGTACCAGTCGGCGATCGGCTCACCCCAGAACGCCCCGACCACCGCGCCCGCGGCCATGTACGGTCCGAACGGGATCATCGCCTTGCGATTTCGGCCCACGATCAGAGCCACGATCCCCCCGATCCCGCCGAAGAGCACAGCACCTGCGGCCGCCACCCCGACGAAGCCGAGGCCGATCGACCCCAGCACGACCCCGATCACCAGGGCCAGCTTCACGTCGCCCATGCCCATGCCTCGCGACACGAGCGCGACGACGAACAACAGGCCGCCGTAGAGCAGGGCACCGCCGAGCGCCCGAATCGGATCGGTCCCGCCGTCGAAGAGCCACGCGACCACCACGTACGCGCTGAACCCCAGGAACGCCGGGTACGTGATGCGGTTGGGGATGATGCGATGCTCGATGTCGATCCAGGCCAGGGCCGGCATCAGCGACAGGAACAGCGCCACCATGACCGCGATCCAGATCCGCTCGTAGGCCGCTGCGGCTGCGACGACGAGCACCGTGGTGGAGAGCTCGAGCAGGGGGTACCGCCCGGAGATGCGCTCACCGCACGATCGGCATCGCCCCCGCAACAGCACCCACGACACCACCGGCACGTTGTCGCGATTGCGGATCTCGGTGCCGCAGCTCGGACACCGTGACCGGGGCCGCAGCACGCTCTCCCCCGCCGGCACGCGGGACACGACGACCGTCATGAAGCTCCCGATCGCCAGCCCGAACGGCAGCGCCACGAGGGCGCGGATCCACGCATCGCTCATCGGTGGAGGACGCTATCGCTGGGTAGATGGGTGGTGTGGGACCCGGGCACGCTGGGGTCGCTGGCTGCATGGCCCGCTTTGGGTCGCCCCGATGGGACCTCAGCTGCCTCGCAGGAAGACCGGTCGCATCATTCGAGGCAGCTGCGGTACGGGAGGTCACAGAGTTGCGCTGCGAGGAGACCGAAGTAGGCTCCGCCACCGGGCTCGGCGCCACCGATCCTGGCACCCTTCCACTTCAGTACCAGGCAGTGAGCGCTCGAGTTCGGAGGGGGGTTGCCGCCGCACTCGGCGGACCCGGTCGTCTCGAAGGTCACGATGCTCGGCTTCTTGCTCCACGCCGTGATGACGCCGTTCGCATCGACGGTGAGCTTCGCTCCGTTGTTGGCCTTGGCGCTGCCCTCGATGTAGCCGTCACCCGGGGAAGCACAGGCCGCCATCAGGTCGAACGGGAGCGTCGCGGTGGGCGGGATCGTGCAGCTCAAGGCTTCCTGACTCGGCATGTTGACGCCCACGATCTCGAACTGGGCGAACCCGACCACGTTGTACTTGGGCTGCGGCGGGAAGACCTGCGCGGGCTCACCGTCGCCCGGAGACACCCCGACGATCGGGAAGTCGCGGACCTCGCCAGCGAGATCCTCGAGCGCCTGCCAGGCGATGTTGTTGCCTCGGGAGCCCTCGATCGTGCAGACCCACGTGGCGTTCGGGTAGTTGAGGTCTTGGATCTCCACGGGGTCGGATCCGTTCATCCAGCCGGCGAGCTGGTCGGATCCACCGGAGTTGTTGCAGTCATCGGTCTTGCCGATGTCCCAGCCCTCGCCGACGTCGAGGAAGCCGAAGTCGCCGCCGCCGGAGAGGTCGTTGTCCTCCCAGATGTAGCAGACGGTGTTCTCGGCCACGTTGGGCACGTCGCACCGGTTCCCCTGGAAGAAGCCCTGATAGATCACGAGGGGGATCGGACCGGTCGCACCGGCCGCGCCCCACGAGGCGGTGGCACGTGAGGTGACCTCCGACGTTTGGTCGAAGCCCAGCACGGGAGCGAAGAACAGCGACTGGTCGCTCTCGTAGCGCACCGATACGTGCCCGGTGATGTCGACGCCGCAGTTGATGGTCCACTGTTGTCCGCTCTCGGGGTCGACACCGGTGATGATGCCGCCCGTGAGCCCACCGTCGGTGATCGGGACGTTCTTCGCCGCGAACTCGTCGGCCTTCGTCTCGGGGGTGCCGAGCGTGGCATCGGCGCAGGATTGCGCGGCGGCGAGCGCGGCGGCGTCGGCGCCGTTGACCATCGCACGGCGTCGCAGCAGCAGGCCGCCGACGTCGACCGTCAGCGCGACGCCGGCCATCAGCGCGACCAGCACGAGCGCGGTGATGACCGCGACCGCTCCTTCT
>DASSCU010000002.1 GCA_035697485.1 Actinomycetota bacterium | reverse complement strand
TGTGCGACACAGTATCCGGACGTAGAGAACGGCCGGAGGGATCGGCGGTGCTCCCGCTAGGGGCGTTGTCCTGCGCAGATGTGGTGTCGGAGGGGGGATTTGAACCCCCACGCCCCGCAAGGGGCACTAGGCCCTCAACCTAGCGCGTCTACCAAGTTCCGCCACTCCGACGTGGACGAGCCCGAATCCTACCAACCGCGTCGGGCGTGACCCTCTACGGGTTCCACTGCCAGGCCAGGTAGAAGGTGCAGAGCCCGAAGATCAGGGCGGTGATCACCGTGAGGCGGTCGAGGGTGCGTTCCATGGCTGTGCCACCCGACAGCGACGACGTGCCGCCGAACATGTCGGAGAGCCCGCTCCCCCGCCCCGAGTGCAGCAGGATCGTCAGGATGAGGAACAAGGCAGCGATCACGTCGATCACGATCACGATGGTGGTCAGCATGGGGACTCCGCGGTCACAGGGTTCCGGTCAGTCGCCGGATTCAGGGATGATAGTTTCCTCGAGCGGGAAGTGACACGCTGCCCACTGGCGGTCGCCGAGCGAAGCGAGCAGCGGTTCCTCCGTGTTACAGCGGGGCTCCACGCCATCGGGGAGGCCCTCGGCTCGAGCGATCTCCCTGGTCCGTGAGCAGCGGGGATGGAACCGGCACCCCGCCGGAGGGTCGATCGGCGAGGGCACGTCCCCCTCGAGGATGATCCGCTTCTTCTGGCGCGCGAGCTTCGGGTCCGCGATCGGCACCGCCGAGAGCAGCGCGCCGGTGTACGGATGCTTGGGCGTCTTGTAGAGGGCTTCGCCTTCGGCCATCTCGACGATCTTGCCCAGGTACATCACCGCGACCCGGTCGGAGACATGCTTGACCACCGAGAGGTCGTGGGCGATGAACAGGTAGGTCAGGTTGAACTCGTTCTGCAGGTCTTCGAGCAGGTTGAGGATCTGCGCCTGCACGGAGACGTCGAGGGCCGACACCGGCTCGTCTGCGACGATCAGTTTGGGTCGGAGCGCGAGTGCACGGGCGACCCCGATGCGTTGGCGCTGGCCGCCCGAGAACTCGTGCGGGTAGCGGTTGTAGTGCTCCGGGTTCAAGCCCACGAGCTCCATCAGCTGCTGGACCTCGCCCTTGACCTTGTCACCCCCGACCGTCTTGTGGAGGCGGTAGGGCGCGCCGATGATCGAGCCGACGGTCTTGCGCGGATTCAGCGAGGCATATGGATCCTGGAAGATCATCTGCATGTCGCGACGGATCTGGCGGAGCTCCTGCCCCTTGAGCTTCGTGATGTCCTGACCCTCGAACTCGACCGTGCCTGCGGTGGGCTCGAACAGGCGGGTCACGACACGAGCGAGGGTGGACTTGCCGCAACCTGTCTCGCCGACGAGCCCGAGCGTTTCGCCCGGATAGACCTCGAGATCGACGCCGTCGACCGCGTGCACGTCGCCGACGTGGTGCTGGAACAGGATGCCCTGGGTGATCGGGAAGTACTTCTTGAGCCCGGTCACCTTGATCAGCGGCTCGCCGCGGTTCGAGGGCGCCGGCTCGATGCGCTCGTTCACCTGCACGCTCATCGGCTCGCCAGCACTTTCTCCCGGATGATGCGCTCTTTCTCGGCGAGCGGGAGGTGGCAGGCCGAGGCGTGATGGCCGTCGACCGGCACGAGCGCCGGCACGTCCTTGTCGCACGGATCGAAGCGGTAGGGACACCGCGGGTGGAACGAGCAGCCGGGCGGCACGTTGATCAGCGAGGGCGGGAGCCCGCGGATCGGGTTGAGGCGGTCGGTCTCCTCACCGAGCTTCGGGATCGACCCGAGCAGGCCCCACGTGTACGGGTGCAGCGGCCGGTAGTAGATGTCGTCGGTGTTCCCGTACTCCACCGCCTTGCCGCCGTACATCACCATGATGTCGTCGCAGTGCTCTGCCACGACTCCGAGGTCGTGGGTGATGATGATCACCGCCGCGTTGAACTCCTCCTTCAGGCGGTCGATCAGGTCGAGGATCTGCGCCTGCACCGTCACGTCGAGCGCGGTCGTCGGCTCGTCGGCGATCAGCAGGTCGGGGTTGAGCGCCAGCGCCATCGCGATCATCGCGCGCTGGCGCATACCGCCGGAGAACTCGTGCGGGAACTGCTTCGCGCGCTCCTCCGGCTTGGGGATGTTGACCTTACCGAGCATGTCGACGGCCTGGTCGGACGCTTCCCTCTTCGAGATCTTCTGGTGCTGGAGGATCGCCTCGGCGATCTGGTCGCCCACCCGGTAGAAGGGGTGCAGCGACGTCATCGGGTCCTGGAAGATCATCGAGATCTTGTCGCCGCGGATGTTGCGCATCTCGTCGGCCGGCAGCTTCAGCAGGTCCTGCCCCTGGTAGATCACCTCGCCGGAGATCGTGGCCTGCTGCGGGGTGATCAACCCCATGACCGTGAGGGAGCTCACGCTCTTGCCTGACCCCGACTCCCCGACGATGCCGAGCGTCTCACCGGGCTCGATCGAGTAGGAGACGCCGTCGACGGCCTTCACGATGCCGTCGTCGGTGTTGAAGTGCACCTTGAGGTCCTTGACCTCGAGCAGTGGCTCGGGCACCTACGTGTACCTCACTCTCGGATCGAGGAACGCGTACACGACGTCGACCACGAGATTGGCAATGGCGATGAAGAGCGCCCCGAGCACCGTCACGCCCATGACCATCGGGAAGTCGTTCGTGCCGATCGACTGGACGGCGAGCTGGCCGATGCCCGGAAGGCCGAAGAGGGTCTCGGTGATGAAGGCCCCCCCGAGCAGCAAACCGATGTCGAGACCGAGCATCGTGACGACCGGTGTGAGCGCGCCGCGCAGGCCGTGCTTGTAGATCACGCGGCGCTCGGCGAGGCCCTTGGCGCGCGCCGTGCGGATGTAGTCCTCGTTCATGGTCTCGATCAGGTTGCCGCGCACCATGCGGGCGTAGAACGCGGCGGACGTGAAGGCGAGGGTGATCCAGGGCAGGATGAACTTCCCTTTCGCGATCGATTGCCAGACCGTGTCCCCGATCTCGAGACCCGACGAGGGTGCCCAGCCGAGCTTGAACCAGAAGAAGTACAGGAGCAGCTGGCCGAGCCAGAACACCGGCATCGAGACCCCGATCAGCGCGAACACCATGCCCGCTCGATCCCAGAACGAGCCCTTGCGGACCCCGGAGATGATGCCGATCGGCACGCCCATCGCGAGCCAGATCACGGCGGCGCCCACCGCGAGGGTGATCGTGACCGGCAGGCGGCGATAGATCTCCTCCTTGACGGCGACGAAGTTGCCGTATGAGTAGTAGACGTCCTCGGTCAGGAACAGCCCGGGCCACGGGATCAGCCCCTTGGCGAACCGGGCGTACTGGACGTAGATCGGTTTGTTCAGGCCGAACGCCTCGCGCGCCGCCTCGATCTGCTCGGGGGTCGTGGACCTCCCCACCGCGCGACGCGCCGGGTCTCCGGACGGAAGCTTCACGAAGATCAGGAAGGTGAGCAGCGAGACGATGAAGAGCACCAGCACCAGGAACAGCGTTCGCCTGATCAGGTACCTTCCCATCGGTCTCCTCCGCTCGAGGAGCGGGGGTCACGTTCGGTGACCCCGCTCCTGGTGCGCGTGCGTTTCGACTACCCGCTCGTCATGTTCCCCGAGCCGACCACGGCGAGTTGATCGAACGCCGCGAGCCCGGCCGACTGGTCGAACGAGTAGTTCGTGACGTTGGGGGACAAGAGGTCGACCTGGTTGAAGAAGAGGTACGGGACCCAGGGCACGACCTCCTCCATCAGTTGCTGATCGAGCTCGGCCCAGCATTGGACGCGATCATCGCCGGTGGCGGCCGTGCACTCGTCGGCCTTGTCGTCGACGCTCGGAACCTCCGTAACGTCGTAACCCCACTCCGAGAGCTGATCCGCCGACGCGCCGAGACCGCTGTAGTTGCAGCAGCTCTCCCATAGCCCATCGGAGGTGAACAGCGGGTTGCCGAACGTGTACCCGTCGGCGTAGTCCTTGAACCACCCGGGCCCCGCGCAGAAGGCGACCCGCTCGTTCATGTCATTGCACTTGTTGTACATGACCGTGCGCTCGAGTTCCTTGACGTCGAGCGAGATGCCGATCGGCTCGAGGAACTGCTGCATGAGCGCCGCCTGCTTCGGGTACGGATCCTCGCGATCGGTCATCGTGAGGATGCCCTCGCACGCCGGGTCGTCGCAGACCCCGTCGCCATCACTGTCGTACTTCGATTGGGCCATCTCCTCTTTGGCCTTCTCGACGTCGCCCGCACCGTTCGGTGTCGCGTACGGGTCGTATTCGGCGTTGATGTTGCCGGTGATGCTGTTGATGATGTTGTGCCCGGCCAGCTCGCCCGTCGTCTCGCCGCCACGCAACTGGCGGAACCCTTCCTTGTCGAAGATCCAGTTGAACGCCTTCCGAACGTGGACGTCGTCGAACGGCGGCATCGCGAGGTTGAACGAGACGTAGTACACGCCGTCGGCCGAGTACACCTTCAACCGGTTCTGCAGCTCTGGGTCGGTCTGGTAGGCCCTGAGCTTCTCCGACGGGACGATGCCGTCGACGACGAGGTCGATCGCGCCCTGCTCGACCTTGTTGTAGAGGTCGTCGTTCTCTCCGCCGATCTCGGTGGTGATCTCGTCGGGGTACGCCAGCCGGAGTTCATCGGTGTCAGCGCTCCACGACGGGTTTCGGACGAGTTCGATCGACCGGCCAGGGATGTAGCCGGCGACCGGCTCCTGGTCCTTAGCCGGAACGGAGAAGTCGAGGGCCTCCGATCCCTTGAACATGTAGGGTCCGGACGCCACCAGGAAGCGCCCGTAGTCTTTGTCGTGGCCAGTCGCGACCCCGAATTCCTCGCCGTCGAGCGGGGGGATCGGGGCAGTCGCCGGCATCGTGAAGCGGTAGGGGAGGTCGCCGGCAGGCGCGGTCAGCGTGACCTCGAGGGTCTGATCATCGACCGCCGTGAGTCCGGAGATCTCGTCGGCCTTGCCGTCACCGTAGTCGTCGAACCCCTCGATGACCGAGTAATAGAAGGAGTAACCTCCGACGCTCGTCTTCGGGTCCGCCGTGCGCTTGAGCGCCGTGATGAAGTCGTTCGCCGTGATCGCCACGTCGTCGAAAGGCGGCGCGTAGTTGATCCCTGGCTTGATGGAGAACGTCCACGTCAACCCGTCGGCCGACACCTCGGGCTCCGCTGCCGCAAGGTCCGGTCGTGCCTCCGCTCCGCCCTCCTCGGTGGGCTTGCCGTTGAACGACATCAGCGTACGCAGCAGGCAGCAGCGGTAGTACTGCCATGTGACCGAGTAGTAGGAACGCGTTGGGTCGAACGCCACATCGACATCTGCCGTCTGCGCCAGCTTCAGCGTGCCACCGCTGAGATCACTCGCCGCTGCCGCGGTCGTCGTGGTGTCCTGGCCGGTCTCTTCGTCACCGCCGCACGCCGCGGCGACGAGGCCGAGCACCGCGACCAGCGCTATCACCCTCAGTCTTCGATCCATGTGCGGGACCCCCTTCTCGTGTCTCTCGGTGCATGTCTTCGATGCGGATGTCGATCGTCCCCCCGTCGCCCTCTCTCACCGCGGGTTCCGCACCCCTTGGGAAGTACGTTCACGCCTGCGTCCGAGGATCGAGTGCGTCGCGAAGCCCGTCACCCACCAGGTTGAACGCCAGGGTGGTCATGAACAGCGCGATGCCCGGGAAGATCATGAGCCAGACCGCGTATCGGAACGCGCTGGCGGACTGGCTGAGCATCGCTCCCCACGAGGGGGTCGTGTCGGGCACGCCGACACCGAGGAACGACAAGCCTGCCTCGAACAAGATGTTCGAGGGGATGATCAACGTCGTGTAGACGATCAACGGGGCCGCCACGTTCGGCAGGATCTCGCGGGCCATGATGCGCCAGTTGGTTGAGCCCAGTGATCGCGACGCCTCCACGAACTCCTTCTCACGAAGCGAGAGCACCTGTCCGCGGATGATGCGGGAGATGTACGGCCAGCTGAACAGGCCGATGATCAAGCTGACGAGCAAGAGACCCGGCTTGATCAGGCCGCCGAGGCAGCCTTCGGCGCTCGCGCCGCACGCAGACGCGAGCCCGAGCGCCAGCAGCAGGATGGGGAGCGACAGCACGACGTCGGTGAGCCTGGAGATGAACGTGTCGGTCTTGCCCCGGAAGAACCCCGAGATCACGCCCAGCACCGTGCCGATGACGAGTGCGATGCCGGTGGCAGCGAACGCGATGACCAGTGACGTCCGAGCGCCGTAGAGGATGCGGACGAAGAGGTCTCGACCCGTTGAGTCGACGCCCATGTAGTACCCGGGAACGGCGGTGCAGCCCTCGCTCGTCACCGAGACCTGGCCGCCCTCGATCACGACCGGCGCGTCGGCGGCGCCCTCCGGGCACGGCCACCACGACGGAGCCCCGGGCAGGCCGAACGAGTCGAGCGCGTCGAGGTTCACGAAGTTCGGTTCGTGACCGGTCAGACGAACCGACAGCGGGGCCAAGATCGCCAGGACGATCATCAGGAAGATCACGACGATGCCGACGAGCGCCCACCGATCGCGACGGAACTGCCGCCAGAAGATCTGCCACGGGGAGCGGCCGATGTCTTCCCTGAAGATCTCGGTGCCGGGTTCGCCGGTGTCGACGAACGCTTCCTCGACGAATTGGGCCTCCTTGCCCAGGCCGGGCCGCGTGCCGGAGGTACCCGGAGCCAGCAGTGACCCGTGGTCGTCGCCCGGTGCATCGTGTCGGTCGTCGCTCACCGGCGCGGATGATAGGCCCCTTCGGACCCGACGGCAACGCGGTTCGGGGCGATCCCGCAGGGTACGGGCAGTGCGCGCGCGCGAAACGGGGCAGGAATCCGCAATCCTGCGCGATCCTCGCGGTCAGTCTCGGACCAGGGCGCTGAGCCTCGGCAGGATCTGCGGACCCAGCAACTCGCCGAGCGAGCCGGTGGCGCATGCCCGTTCGCCGAACGAGGAGGTGCCGTCGGGGGTCACCCGGCGGCCGCTCGCGAGCAGGGGGACCGGATCGGCGGTGTGCGCCTTGCGCAGGCACGACGTCGCGTGGTCGGCCGTGACCGCGACGACGGTCTCGGGGCCGAGCCGCGGGAGCACTTCGCCGAAGAACGCCCGATCGATCGCGGAGATGACGTCGCGCTTGTCCTCGGCCCGTCCGTCGTGGGCGGGAACGTCCGGCCCCTTGATGTGGACGTAGAGGGCCTGGAAGTCGCCGAGCGCGTCGGCCGCGAGGTGGGCCCACTCGGCGTACCGCTCCTCGGCGACGGGACCGAACCCGGTGGCGTCGAGGCGGGGTGCGTCGACCGGCTGCATGCCGAGCGCCATCGAGATGCCCCGCTCGACCGGCATCTCCACGAAACACCCCCACGGCATGCCGAACCGGTCCGCGATCGATTCGAGGGTGGGGCGGCGATCGCCCCCGTCGCGTGTGAGGATCAGGTTTCCGGGGAGCTTCCCGTCGGCGCGCCGGCGGTCGTTGGTCTGGCTTCCATCGAGGATCCGAGCGGAACCCTCCACGAACGCGTTCGTGAGCTCGGCAGCCCGTTCGGCGCCAGGGGTGGCATCGAGGGCCATGGCCGTGGCGACGACCGGCTCGAACGTCTCGAGCGCGACCCCGAGGTGTCCCCGACGTTCGTAGGCCGGATCGGTGTTCGTGACGTTCGCCGACAGCGCGACGCCGTCGTCGGTGCGGATCACGAGCGCCCCGCGGTGCTCGATCGTCGCCCGCAGGTCGAATGAAGCGCCGTCGAGGCGCAGCGTGCGGTTCACCTCGTCGGCCAGCGCGTGGGCCTCATCGCTGGAGAGGTCTCGCCCGACCCGCCGGTCGACGATCTCGGGCCAGGACGCCGTCGCGAAGTTGATGCGGTAGGCGAGGTCGCCGTCTCGGAAGTCCATGCCGATGCCGAGCGCCTCGAGCACGCCCCGGCCAGGGTGCTCCTCGTTGGGGTCGTAGCCGAGGATGCCGAACACGCCGATGTCGGACTCCGGGGCGATGCCGGGGCCGACCGTCACGACGGTGCCGGTCGCGCCCCGGGCGGCGAGCGCATCGAGGTTGGGGGTCTCCGCGGCCTCGAGCGGGGTGCGATGGTCGAGCGCGGGGATCGGATCGTCGCCGAGCCCGTCGAGGCAGACGTACAGGAGCGTGCTCACGCTGGTCCTTCCTGTGTTAGCGGTACTTCACGATCAGCGCCAGATCCTCTGGGTCGAGACTCGCACCGCCCACGAGCGCGCCGTCGATCTCGGGATGCGCCATGAACTCGCGGATGTTGCCGGGCTTCACGCTTCCCCCGTACTGCACACGAACGGCGTGGGCGACGGTGTCGTCGTAGCGGTCAGCCAGGGAGGAACGGATCACCTCGACCACACGCCCGGCGTCGGCGGCATCGGCGTGCCGGCCCGTGCCGATCGCCCAGATCGGTTCGTAGGCAACGACCATTGTCGCCGCCTGCTGGGCGTCGACGTGGTCGAAGCCGCGCCGGATCTGCTGGGCGACCTTCGTCTCCGTGCCGTCGGCGTCGCGCTCCTCGAGGGTCTCGCCGACGCAGAGGATCGGCGTCATACCGTGCTTGAGAACCGCACGCGCCTTCTTGTTCACGACGAGGTCGTCCTCGCGGAACAGCTGGCGACGCTCGGAGTGGCCGACGATCACGTACCGGATCCTCAGGGCCTCCAGCATCAGGGGCGAGACCTCGCCGGTGAACGCACCTTGTTCCTCGAAGGACACGTTCTGCGCGCCGAGGCCGTACGGGAGCTTGTCGGACTCGATCAGCGTCTCCACCGATCGCAACGAGGTGAACGCCGGGCAGATCACGACCTCGACGCGCTCGGCGTCGTCCTTGTCGAGCAGGTAGCTCAGCTTCTGGACGGCCTGGATCGCCTCGAGGTGCGTCTTGTGCATCTTCCAGTTCGCGGCGATGATCGGGCGTCGTTCGGTGGGCGGGGTCGCGGTCACGGACGGTCCTCCAGGATCGTGATACCGGGCAACGAGCGACCCTCGAGGAACTCGAGCGAGGCACCGCCCCCGGTGGACAGGTGGTCGAACGCGTCGGCCAGCTCGGCTTTCTTCACGGCCAGCAGGGAATCCCCGCCGCCCACCACGCTGAACGCGTCGGCGTGCGCGACCGCCGTCGCCACCCCCCGCGTGCCCGCGCTGAACGGCTCGAGTTCGAACACGCCCATCGGACCGTTCCAGAGGATCGTCTTGGCGTCGGCGATGATGCGTGCGTACTCCTCGACCGTCTTCGGCCCGATGTCGAGACCCATCATGCCGCGCGGGATCTCCGCGGCCGGCACGGTGCGACGATCAGCCTGGATGGACGCGTCGGCGGCGGCGACCACATCCTGCGGCACCTCGACGAGGACCCCGCGCTCGCGCGCCCTCGCCCTGGCCGCGCGCACCTCGTCGAACCGCTCCCGTTCGCAGAGGCTCGTGCCGATCTCGCCCCCGTCGGCGGCGATGAGTGTGAACGCCATCGCGCCGCCGATCAGCAGCACGTCGACCCGGTCGATCAACGACTCGATCACGGCGAGCTTGTCGCTCACCTTCGCCCCGCCGAGGATCGCCACGTACGGTCGGACAGGGTCGCGGAGCAGTCGGGAGAGCACCTCGACCTCGCGCTGCATCAGCCTGCCCGCCACCGCCGGTCGGCCGCTGGCGAGCATGAGTTCGGGCAGCGCGGACACGCTCGCGTGCGAGCGGTGGGCGGCGCCGAACGCATCGTCGACGTAGGCGTCGGCGAGGTCGGCGAGCCGCCCGGCGAAGATCGGGTCGTCGGCTTCCTCGCCCGGATCGAACCGGAGGTTCTCGAGCAGCACGATGGGGTCGTCGGGAAGCGCCGCGGGAGCGGTCTCTGGGAGCGAAACCACCGGTTCCCCGATCAGCTCGGCCAGCCGCGCACCGACGGGTGCGAGCCGAAGCTCGCCGCGCACCTCGCCCTTCGGGCGGCCGAGGTGGGACGCGAGCGCAACCGAGGCGCCACGCTCGCGGAGCTCACGGATCGTGGGGAGCGTCGCGACGATGCGGGCGTCGTCGGCCACCGCGCCGGCGTCGAGCGGCACGTTGAAATCCGACCGCACGAAGACGCGCGAGCCGTCAACGTCGCCGAGGTCGTCAAGCGTGCGAAGCGTCACGGCGACGTCCGGCGGGGGCGCGTCAGATCGTCGCCCCGACGAGCGCGGCGAGGTCCACGAGGCGGCTCGAGTAACCCCACTCGTTGTCGTACCAGCCGACTGCCTTCACGACGTTGCCCATCACCATCGTGGCGCTCGCGTCGAACGTGCACGACGCCTGGCTGCCGACGATGTCGCTGGAAACGATGGGGTCCTCGGTGTAGACGAGCTTGCCGGCGAGCGGGCCCTCGTCGGCCGCCGCCTGGAACGCCGCCTTCACCTCGTCGACCGTGACGTCGCGCGAGACCGTGACGACGAGGTCAGTGACCGATCCGTCGGGCACGGGCACCCGCATCGCCATGCCGTCGAGCTTGCCCTTCAAGTGTGGCAGCACGAGGCCGGTGGCCTTCGCGGCTCCGGTCGAGGTCGGGATGATGTTCACGGCCGCCGCCCGGGCGCGCCGCAGGTCCTTGTGCGGCAGGTCGAGGATGCTCTGGTCGTTGGTGTAGGCATGCACGGTGGTCATGAACCCCTGCTCGATGCCGAACGCGTCGTCGAGCACCTTGGCCATCGGGGCGACGCAGTTCGTCGTGCACGAGGCGTTCGAGATCACGTGGTGAGTCGCCGGGTCGTACGCGTCGTCGTTCACGCCGAGGACGACCGTGAGGTCCTCGTTCTTGGCCGGGGCGCTGATGATCACCTTCTGGGCGCCCGCCTCGAGGTGGGCCGCCGCCCTGTCACGATCGGTGAAGATGCCGGTCGACTCGATCACGATCTCGGCGCCGAGGTCTTTCCAGGGAAGGTCGGCGGGGTTGCGCTCGGCGAGCACACGGAGCTCGTCGCCGTCGATCACGAGTCCGTTGGGGCCGACGGCGACCTCGCCCGGATAGCGCCCGTGCACCGAGTCGTACTTCAGCAGGTGCGCCATCGTGGGGGCGTCACCGAGGTCGTTGACCCCCACGAAGTCGAAGTCGAGGCCGCGCTGTTTCGCGGCACGGAAGAAGTTGCGCCCGATTCGACCGAATCCGTTGATGCCGATCTTCACACTCATGGGGATCCTCCTCGAGCAGCCGGGATCTGCTGGTCGTTGCGGGTCCCATCCTAGTCAGCACCCTCCGAACGCGGCACGGGCCGGACGGCCCGTCAGTTCCGTGCGAGATCGCGATGGGCGACCGTCACCGGGATGCCCCGATCCGCGAAGTACCTGCCGAGCTCCTCGGAGACCACCACCGATCGGTGTCGTCCGCCCGTGCACCCTACGGCGCAGGTGAGGTAGGACTTGCCCTCGGCGACGTAGCCCGGCACGACGACCTCGAGCAGGGCCTCGAGCCGTTCCATGAACGCCCGGTACTGGTCCTGCCACTGCACGTAGTCACGAACCCGCTCGTCGGTGCCCGGCAGCGGTCGGAGCTCCTCGACCCAGTAGGGGTTGGGCAGGAACCGGACGTCGAGCACGATGTCGGCGTCGCGCGGCGTGCCGTACTTGAACCCGAACGAGGTGACCGAGACCTGCAGGCCTTGCTCGGGCGGAGCCTCGGAGAAGGCGTCGCGGATGCGATCGCGGAGGCGATGAGGCGTGAGCCCGGTGGTGTCGATGATCAGGTCGGCGTCACCCCGCAGGCTCTCCATCATGAGTCGTTCCTTGCGGATGCCCTCGACCACGCGGTCGGCGGGCGCGAGCGGATGACGCCGCCGGGTCGCCTCGTAGCGGTTCACGAGGTCCTCGTCGGCGGCCTCGAGGAAGAGGATCCGGTAGTCGACCCGCAGCTGCTTCAGCTCGTCGAGGGCCTTCGACAGTTCCCCGAAGAACACGCCCCCGCGGGCGTCGACCACGATGGCGATGCGCGTCGGACCCCCCGGCCGCGAGACCAGCTCGGCCATCGTGGGGAGCAGCGCCGGCGGGAGGTTGTCGACAACGAAGTATCCGAGGTCCTCGAGCGAGTGCGCGGCTTCGGAGCGCCCCGCGCCGGAGAGCCCCGTGATCAACAAGAAGCCGGGGCCCGCCACCGAGGCGTCGGCGACCGGGGCCGGCGTCGCCGAGGTCGTCATGCGCTGACCTTCCGGTCGAGACCGGGCTCGCGGACGAGCGGCCGCGGGGACGGCTCAGGCTCATGGAGGCGCTCGTGGATCGCGGCGGCGAGCTCCGGACCGATCCCGGGCGTCTCGGCGATCTGTTCGGGCTCGGCACGGCGCAGTCGTGCCAGCGATCCGAACCGCTTCAGCAAGGCCTTCTTCCTGGCGGGTCCGACGCCTGGCACGTCGTCGAGGGGCGAACTGAGCGCGCGCTTCTCACGCTTCTGCCGGTGGTAGGTGACCGCGAATCGATGCGCCTCGTCGCGCAGGTGCTGGAGCACGAAGAGGGCCTCGGAGCCGCGCGGGATCATCAGGGGGTCGGGGTGATCGGGGAAGTAGACCTCCTCGAGCCGCTTCGCGAGTCCGATGTGTGGGATCTGCAGCCCGAGCTCTCCCAGCACCCTCGACGCCATGCTGAGCTGTCCGCGGCCCCCGTCGACGACGACCAGGGCGGGCGCGTAGGAGAACCGCCGGCCGGGGGCAGGCGACTCGGCACGTTCCTCGAGCAGACGCGTGAAGCGCCGACGCAGCATCTCTTCCATGGAAGCGAAATCGTCCTGACCCACGACGCCCTTGATACGGAAACGCCGGTAATCCGATCGCTTCGGCAGGCCGTCCTCGAAGACCACCATCGACCCGACGGTGTCGGTCGGCCCAAGGTTCGAGATGTCGTAGCACTCGATGCGGAGCGGCGCCTGTTCGAGACCGAGCCGGTCGGCGAGCTCGGTGAGGGCGCGGGAGCGCGCACCGAAGTCCGATGCCCGGCGCAGCTTGTGCCGGTGGAACGACTCCTCGGCGTTGCGCATCACCACCTCGTGCAGGCGGCGCTTCGCGCCCCGCTCGGCCACGCCGATCGTGACCTTCGTGCCGCGCCGCTCCCCCAGCCATGCTTCGAGCACCTCGCGATCGGCCGGTTCCGTCGGCACGAGCACCCGTGGCGGCACCTCCTCGCGCTCCATGTAGAGCTGGCGGACGAACGATGCGACGAGCTCCTCGCGCGAGAGCTCCTCGACGCGGTCGACGACCCATCCCTTGCGACCCAGCACGCGTCCACCTCGCACCATGAACACCTGGAAGGCGGCCTCGAGATCGTCGTCGGCCATGCCGATCACGTCGATGCTCTCGGGCCGGTCGAGCACCATCTCCTGGGCCTCGAGGGCCCGGCGCGCCGCACCGAGCTGATCGCGGAGCTTCGCCGCCTGCTCGTATTCCTGCCGCTCGGCCGCCGCCTGCATCTCGCTGTCGAGCCGCTGTGTCACCGGCTTCGTGTTCCCGGCGAGGAAGTCGGCGAGCGCGTCGACATCGGCACGGTAGGACTCGTGTGTGACCCCGCTCACCTCGGGCACGCAGGGCCCACTGCACCGGCCGATGTCGAAGTACAGGCACGGCCGCTTCGCCCTCGCCCGCTGGTCGAAGAACGCGTTCGAGCAGGTGCGGACCGGGAACACGCGCGTCAGGGCGTCGAGCGTGTCGCGGATCGCCCACGCGTGCCCGTACGGTCCGAAGTAGCGGACCTTCTTGCGCTTGGCGCCGCGCAGCACCTGGGCTCGAGGCCACTCCTCTCCGACCGTGAGGGCGAGGTAGGGGTAGGACTTGTCGTCGCGGTAGCGGATGTTGAACCGCGGACGATGCCGCTGGATCAGGTTGTACTCCAACATGAGGGCGTCGACCTCGCCGCTCGCGAGCATCCACTCCACGCTCTCGGCCGAGTGCACCATCGCCTCGGTGCGAGGATGCAGGGGTTTGCCCCAGTAGTTCGCGAGGCGCTTGCGCAGCGACCGCGCCTTGCCGACGTAGATCACACGGCCGTCGCCGTCGCGGAAGAGGTAGGCGCCTGGTTGATCGGGGATGTCGCCGGCGGGGGGTCGGGTGAGGCTCACCCGGTCATCGTAGTCGTGC
>DASSCU010000001.1 GCA_035697485.1 Actinomycetota bacterium | reverse complement strand
GAGCTCGTGGCCCGCGTCCGGGCCGTGCTCCGGCGAACCCGCACGGCGGAACGCGGCGACGAGGTCCTGCGCGCCGGCGACGTCGAGATCGACACGGGCAAGATGCGGGTGAGCGTGGCCGGCGCACAGGTCGAGCTCACGCCGACCGAGTTCCAGCTCCTCGCGACCCTCGTCCGCGAACCTGGGCGGGTGTTCACGCGCTCCCAGCTCCTCGACGCCGTGCACGGCGTCGCGATCGAGTCCTACGAGCGCGCGATCGACGCGCACGTCAAGAACATCCGACGGAAGATCGAGCCGACGCCCGGCTCGCCTCGATATGTCCTGACGGTCCACGGCGTCGGCTATCGGTTCGCCGATGCGTGACCGCCCCCACGGCCCGGGCAGGGGCCCCGGGTTCCGCCCCCCGTGGTGGCCCGCCGACGAACCCTTCCCTCCACGCTCGTCGGAGGGCTGGGGCGCGATGCGCGGTCGGTTCTTCCGGCGCATCGCGATCGGGATCGGACTGTTCTTCCTGTTCGTCTTCGTCGCCGGATGGCTGGGCGCCGCGTTCGGCGGAGGATGGATCGGACGGGGCGACGACCATCGCGGGTTCTTCCCCTGGTTCCTCGTCTTCCCCGTGCTGCTGGTCCTGGGGTTCGTGGCGTTCGGTCGCGCGATCCGGCGGACCGCCGGGCCGATCGGCGGGGTCATGGATGCAGCGGGGAAGGTCACCGAGGGCGACCTGTCCGCGCGCGCGGAGGTGCAGGGACCGGCCGAAGTCCGCGACCTCGCTCGCTCGTTCAACCGCATGGCCGAACGGCTCGAAGCCAACGAAGAACAGCGGCGGAACCTGCTCGCCGACGTGGCGCACGAACTCCGGACGCCGCTGTCCGTGATCCGAGCACACGTCGAGGGGATGGTCGACGGGATCTACGAGCCGACCGCCGACCAGCTCGCGCTGATCGGCGACGAGACGAGCGTGATGGGTCGTCTCCTGGACGATCTCCAACTGCTCTCGAACGCCGAGGCGGGAGCACTCCGGCTCTACCGGGAGCGGCTCGAGCCGCGCGAGCTGCTCGAGTCCGCCGAAACCACCTTCCGAGCGCAGGCGGGAGAGGCCGGTGTCACGCTCGTCGTCGACGCGGAGGAGGGCCTCCCGGTCGTCGACGTCGACCCCATCAGGATCGGTGAGGTCGTCGCGAACCTCGTATCGAACGCCCTGCGGCACACCCCCAGCCGGGGGACGATCACCATCGCGGCTGTCCGGGAAGGAGACGACGTCGCCTTCAGCGTGACCGACACCGGCGAGGGCATCCCGGCGGACGAGCTCGCCCACGTGTTCATCCGATTCGCTCGCTCCGCGGAATCGCGCGGATCGGGGCTCGGTCTGGCGATCGCGAAGAGCCTCGTGCAGGCTCACGGGGGCACGATCTCGGCCGAGAGCGAGCCGGGGAACGGGACCTCGATCCGCTTCACCCTGCCCGGGACCCGTTGAGGAACCCAACGTCTCTCGAGGGTGTACTCGGGAGGATGACATGGAGGACCCTGATCCCGTTCCTCTGCGCCGCATCCGTCCTCGCGGCCTGCACCACGCACCTCGATGCGTCAGGCGGCACCTCACCACCCGTCCGATCTCCCGCCCGCACCGTCGAGGGGCGGATCGTGCTCGCGGGCGACGACGGCGAGATCCATGTGCTCTCCTTGCCCGAAGGCACATCCACGGCCGTCACGTCGATCGAAGGCGACCAGTTCGACCCAGACGGCCACGGTCGCCTTGTCGTGTTCCGCGATTCACGCAACGGGGTCAACGTCGACGACGAGATCTACGTGGTCCGCTCCGACGGCACCCGTGTCCGGAACCTGACCAACGCGCCGCACAGCAACGAATGGGGGCCGGCATGGTCGCCGGACGGCACGCAGATCGCGTTCAACTCGGACCGCGAGGGCATCCCGCAGGTGTACGTGATGAACGCCGACGGCACGGACCTCCGGCGGCTCTCGGACGTCTGGGGCGAGTATCCGGCCTGGTCGCCGGACGGCGATCGGATCGCGTTCGAGTCGTACGTGGGCGGGACCACCGAGTTCGGCGACCCGAACTACGACGTGTTCGTTATGAACGCCGACGGATCCGGGGTCGCGAACCTCACCGACGACACGGGCAGCGACGACGGCTACCCGACGTGGTCACCGGACGGTGAGTGGATCGCGTTCGACTCCGACCGCGCGACGCCCGAGGACTTCGTGCCTCCCGAGTACGACCGAGAGCGA